>JBEPXR010000128.1:0-7464 GCA_041641775.1 Desulfobia sp.
TCGGCATTGCCGGCAATTTCGGTGATATTTGCACTCATCTCTTCGGCGGCCGAAGCAACCGTATTGACATTGGAGTTGGCCTCCTCCATAGCGGCGGCCACTGAATCCATGTTCGTGCTCATCTCTTCGGCAGCGGCAGAGACACTTTGAACATTTTTAATCGTCTCGCCGGAGCTTCTGGTGAGTTCAACCAGCATGTCGTTATTCTGTGAATTTGAGACGACCAGAGAATCCATGCCGTTGCTGATATCCTGGAAGGTGCTTTTCAGTTTCATTGTCATGCCGTTCAGACGACGGGCAACTTCCCCTATCTCATCCTGCTGGTCCATTTCGATTGTGGAGTTGAGGTCGCCGGTGGCCAGCTGGTTGCTGAAGTCCACGATCCTGTTCAGGGGAGAGGTTACTTTGTTTTTGATTAAAACGGTGAAAATGACGAAAACCACCAGGGCCCAGACAAGGCAGACTGCCTCTATAATAAAAAGGATGCTTGTTTTTCTCTCGGACTGTTGCTGGAAGTACTTCACCGCCTGGTTCATGCTGCCGAGGAGTTCGAGGTTGTTTTCGAGGACAAATCCAGCGGCTTCTTCGACTCTCCTGCCGTTTAAGATATCTTCCACATTGTTTTTAAAGGGCAGCCAGAGGTTCTGTACTGCTTCAAGCTGTTCCCGCGCCTTGCCTTCTGCCTGAGGCAGGGAAGCATGGCTTCCGGCAAGATCAAGACTGAGAGGGGCCTGGCCGGAATTGAGCAGGGCATCAAGGGTGGTATCAAAGACCTGGATGGTAGTCTTCAACTGCTTGGCGGTAAGGAGGGCGGCCGATTGTTGGCCGCTCTCGATTTGACGCAGATAGGTCATGGACTCTTTGGTCATCTTCTGGGTGAGCATGCGCTCTCTGCCGGCCAGATTGATGACCAGCCCATCATCGGCCTGCATGTTGGTGATAATCAATACGGCAATGAACATGACCACAGGAATCGAGAGAAAATCAGCAAAAACTATTGTGAGTTTCTGAAATAGACTTAATTTCATGGGGTGCTCCTCGCAGGGATTTATTAGTTAGATTCGATTCCGGGCCAACAGAGCTTTATTTGCTCAGATATTCATAGATTTTCTGAAGCAGCTGCTCCTTGTCAAGTTTGACCTGGTAGTCGTCGATGCCGACTTCCTTGCCTTTGTTCACGTCTTCTTCTCCGGCCAGTGAGGTCAGAGCAATTACCGGCAGGTGAGAGAAGCGTTCATCGGTTTTTATATTCTGGGTGAGTTCAAAACCATTGAGATTAGGCATTTCAATATCGGTTACCACCAGTGAAATTGACTTGGGATTTTCGTTCAAATAGTGCCAGGCTTCCTTGCCGTCGGGCGCTTCGATCACCTCGTATCCTTCGGAGAGGATGAAGTTTTTGACCTGGGCCCGGAAAAAACTGGAATCTTCGGCCAGCAGGATGACCCTGTCTGATTCCGGACCTTCAACCATTTCTTCCTCCGATCTGGAATCGTACCTTGATTCTCTGTTGGCGAACCAGTCGGGATTTAGGGCCTCCATCAGTCCGAATATGTCAACCATCAGAGTGGTCTGGTCCCTGATGATGGCCGAACCACTGATTCCAGTCTGTTTGAGGGTGGCTTCGTCCAGCACTATGTCCTCTTCTATGACCTCTAGAGGCGGTACCGCCAGAAGACCGACCTCCCGGCCGGCGACCCTGAAAAGTATGACGGCTATTTCTTCCCTTTCTTCCAGGCTGTCCACATTGGCAGCCTCTTCCAGGGCGTACACCGGAAGGGAACCGTCCCGGTAGCGAATAACTTTCTTGCCTCCCCGGAATTCAATGTCATCCGCCTGGATCTGTTCGACCCGGAGAACCAGGTGAAGCGGGACGGCACAGTACTCTTCCGGACCGTTATGAAAGACCAGGAGGGTTTGCCTGGTGGTGCCTTCCTTAATTTCCGTTCGCTTCTTCTCTTTCTTCGACTTGGCTTCTTCGGCGACAGCCCCAAGCTCAGCGGACCTGGCCAGGCCGGCGGCATCGAGGATCAGGGCAACATGCCCGTCGCCCATAATGGTTGCCCCTGCATAAATCTCGGAATCCTTGAGATGGCGGCCGAGAGGCTTAACCACTATTTCAACAGTGTCATGGACTGCGTCCACCACCAGGCCGTAGCGGAAAGAACCAGCCTGGAGAACAACGATATTGACATCTGATTTTACACTCTGTCTTCGTTCCTGGTGCCCACCTGATTCTTCCGCGGATCCGCCATCATCTTCCACCCCGTTCATTCTGCCGTCTGTCAGCCGTTTTCGTCTGTCTGGCTTAAACTCCCCGGCCCTTGGGTCATAGTAGGTGCCGCACAGATTCATAATGTTACCAAGTTGCAGCAGGGGAATGAGTTCTCCTCTCAGGTAGAGGATATCGGCGCTGCCCACTTTCTCGACGTAATCACGAATTTCAGCCGCCGGGATTCTCAGGAGTTCGGCAACATTGACTTGAGGCAGGGCGAAGCGCTCACCGGCGCTGGAGACCAGGATACTGGGCATGATGGCGAGCGTAAGAGGCAGTTTGATCCGAACGGTGGTCCCTTTGTCTACCTCGGAGATAAGCTCGACCTGTCCCCCCATTCTGTCCAGGTTGCTTTTAACCACGTCCATGCCCACGCCGCGGCCGGAAACATCGCTGACCTGTTCGGAGGTTGAAAATCCGGCCTTCATGATGAGATTGGCTTTTTCCTTGGCGGACATGCTGGCTACCTGTTCCTCGGTGATAACCCCTTTGGCCAATGCCTTGGCGGCGATCTTTTCCGGGTCCAGGCCCTTGCCGTCATCCTCGATTTCGATAATGACCTGTCCGGACTCGTGGAAGGCTCGCAGATTGATCTGGCCGCATTCCGGCTTGCCTTTTTCCCTTCTGGCGGCAGGAGATTCTATCCCGTGGTCACAGGAGTTTCTGACCAGATGAGTCAGGGGATCGCCGAGACCCTCGATAATGGTCTTGTCCAATTCAACGTCTTTGCCCTCGAGAGTGATCTCGATCTCTTTTCCCAGATCCCTGGCCAGATCCCTGACAACCCGGGTATACTTATTGAATATGTTGGCTACCGGCTGCATCCTGGTGAGCATAATGGCTTCCTGGATTTCGGATGTTACCAGGTCAATCCTTTGCCCTGCCGCTGCTATCTCCTTGGGGCCGCCGGTTGTTATAGCCTGCAGGAGGGCGTTTCTCGATAAAACTAGCTCCCCGGCCCGGTTCATGAGCTGATCAAGGACTGACACCGGCACCCGTAATGATTCGGAATGCGTTGTGGCCAAGGCCTTCTGGTTCTCTTTCTTTCCGGATCTCGTTTTGTCGGGGGATGGGGCTGGAGCGGTTTTTTCGGTTTTTGGGGGTTCGGGTCTGCTTTCCGCGGCAGAGGGAAGCTGGACCTGTCTGGGAGTGGTTTCTTCCGGTTCTACAGCCAAAGCAGGAGCTTCGGAGCCCTGAGAAAAATTCAGGGCCGAGTATTCTGTCTCCTTGTCCTGCTCTATGACGACGATTCGATCATCGGAGAGATCCAGAAGGGAGCCGATAAGATCGGGTTCGATAATGGAGGCAAAAAGTATATACAGAGGATTCCTGCCTTGGGGGTTAAGCCTGTCAAGATCGGTCAGTTCTGTCGGCTGAGGCTGGATGCTTACTATTTCACCGGCATCTTCCAGACTGGAAAAGATATCCTGGGGCGTTTTCTTCAGGAGATGGACATCCTTGATGAGATCATATTCAAGAACATAAAGTTCTTTGCCACCTGCCCTGGCCTTGCTGATATCATCTGGGCTGACCGTGAATGAGGGGCCATCTGAAGTATGCTCTTCCTCCTCTGCAGATGCCCCATCATCCGTCTCTTCTGTTTCGGTGGCAGGCTTTTCTTCACTGGTCAGAGCGGTCAGTTCAGCAATGTTCTCTTCGATATCCTCTTCATTACTTTCCGCAGCATTATCGAGAAGTTCTCCAAGTCGGTCGAAGGAGGTCAATAGGGTATTGATGATATCGGAGGTCGGCGTCAGCTTATAACTGCGAATAAGATCAAGGATATTTTCGATCTTGTGGGCCAATTCCTTGATATTGTCAAGAGCCAGAAACCCTCCGCCGCCTTTGATAGAGTGGGCGGCCCTGAATACTTTGTTTACCAGGTCTTCATCAATATCAGCACCGCCGCGCTCAATTTCCAGAAGATCGGCCTCTATGGTCTCCAGATGTTCCTTGGATTCTTCAATGTAAATCTGTAGAGTTTCATCATCCATGATTATTCTCTCTCGGTTGAGTTAGCCGGATTTTCGAATACGGTGCGGTGAAAAGTGTAGGGTTCAGGATACCACAGCAACATTACCATATTACTCCAGGTTTGATAGAAATGTTTATATTCAAAACAAGAGGCAATCATTCAGTATTTTTCTGCGCCATTCAGATCAAGAAGGCAGTAACAGGATGAGAGCGACTTACATGTTATTTTCCTTCAATGTATTTAATGTCCTGCCCAGGATTTCTGCGTCAAAGGGTTTATAGATGATTTCACTCACGCCCGCCTCCCTGGCAGCATTGTTGTCCTGGACCTCGTTTTGAGTGGTCACCATAATAATCGGCAGCTCCTTTTTACTGTATTTTGTCCTCACACTTTTGATCAGGTCTATTCCATTTATTTCCGGCATATTGAGATCAGTGCAGACAAAATCAGGCTTGTTGGAAGCCAGCCAGTCAAGGGCCTCGGCCGGATATTGAAAGAGAAGGGCTTCATACCCAAGTTCCGTTAAAATACTTCGGTAGACATTCAGGATCATTCTGGAGTCGTCAACCGCACAGACAGTCCCGGTGAATTTTTTCTCCTCTTCTTTGATCTGACGGAGTATCAGGTTGGCCAGATCCGTTTTCTGGGCGCGAATCAGATAGTTGACAAACCAGGTCCGAAGTTCCGGGTGAGCCTTCTCAGCCAGATAGGCAACAGCCTGCCCCTGAAAAGACGCTTCTCCGGCCAGGGCCAGGAAGATGTTCCCTGCCTGGGCATCTATGATAGCCCTTACCACCTTCTTTGACTCTTGATCGGCAGTTGTGGTCATATTCTTTAGGCCGCTTATCAGAAGTTCGTCAAGATTGCGGTTGATGGCCCGGGCGGCCGCAATCCGGACATTATCTTCCGGATCAGTGAGACCTGAGGCCAGAAGGTAGTCACCGCGGCGGACCGGCAGGAAGGAAAGAGCCTCATAGGCGGCGAAACGGACATTGCTGTTGCGGGGATGATTGTGGAGCAGCTTGCGTATGGCTTGGGCTGCACTTGGATCATTGGTTTCCTGGAGGACATTCAAGCTGTGGATCTGGAGATCGGGATCAGGATCCTGCAGATTCGCGGTCAGCAGCGGTACTGCCTTGGGACCCAGTTCGGTCAGTTTTACCTTGGCATAATTGCGAATGTGGGCGTTTCTCGACTGGAGGCACATGTTTAGTTTTTTCAGGGAATCTTCGTCCTGTAGCCAGGCAAAGACATCGATTATTTCTCTGTCCCTTCCCTCGTTTCTGCCCATGGATTCAGCCAGCCGCTGCATTGCTGTGCCCGTGGCTATACGGCCAAGAGACTTGATGGCTTCTTTCTGTAAATCTGGATCGTTATCGGAAATATAGAGGAATTCCGATACCGCATCAACAGCCAGTGGATCCGCCAGAACACCAAGACCATAGATAACCGTACAGAGTATGAGCCTGTCCTCTGCTCTCTGAAGCACGTCGATCAGGGTGGGAACAGCTTCCCTGATTTGAAGATCGATGGCAAGCTGGATCATGAACTTCTGGCCGACCCCCGCTTTTTTAATGTTATTTATAACGATTTCAGGATGTTGAAGAGCCATGCCGAAGATGATGTCCGGCAGTGCGGGATGGCTGGCGTCGGCCTCCTCATGACAGACCGTTATGTGAACCAGTAATGGCAGGGAGAAAGCGGGGTCGATAGTTTTTATCTGCTCGATAATATGATATCGTTCATCGCGGTTGAAGTCGGAAAAGTGGTCAAGTACAAGTTTGGCTTTGATAATGTCTTTCTTCCGCAGGTTCTCCGCGATTTCCTGCATCCCATGTTCTGAAATTATGGACAATTTCTTTTTCTCCCATTCATTTTTAAAATTTAAACTGCCCGACAACATTTTTCAGGTTTTCTGACATCTCCTTGAGTTTATTGACGTCGTCACGCATCTGGCTGATCTTAGCAGCCGTCTGGTTGCTGTCTTGTTCAACATTTTGTATATTGGAGGAAACCTCAGATAGACCGTTGGCCGAATCCTGTACGTTTACGGCAATTTCATCAGAGACGCTGCTCACCGCCGAGATATTGTCGGCAATATCATTTACCGCCGCCGTCTGTCTCTCAACCATTTCAGCCAGGGAATGCGAAGTCGTGGTGATCTCGCTGATCAGGTCAACGATGGTATCGATTGAGGAAATTGACTCCTCGGCCACATTCTGCATTCCCTTAATCTGGATTTTTATATCTTCAGTGGCACTGGCGCTGTCTTTGGCCAGTTTTTTTACTTCGTTCGCCACCACCGCAAAGCCCTTGCCTGCTTCCCCTGCAGCAGCAGCCTCTATAGTGGCGTTTATGGCCAGAAGATCGGTTTGAGTGGCTATTTTGTTTATGACTTCGACCACTTTGGTAATTTTGCTTGCAGAATCGCCCAGTTCGTCCATCTTCTCTTTCGTTGAACTGGAATGATTCTTGGCGTTTTCAACCATTCCAGCTTCCTGCTGAAACCTGGAGGCCATTTCCTTGTATGACCTGTTTATTTCTTCAATAGAAGAGGCAACCGCATTTATGGAGGCAGACATCTCCTCGGCGGAGGCGGAAATGCTGTTAATGGAGGTTGAAGCTTCTTCGGTTGCGGCAGCCACGCTGGAAGTTTTCGTAGCGATATCTGTTGAGAAGGATGCTATCTCATTGAAGGCCGCTGGCTGTCGTCCCGCATAATCGCCAACCCTGTCCGCGTTTTTGGAAATACTTCTCACTATATCCTGCAGTTTGTTGAGAAAGGAGTTCAGGTATCCTGCCATCTGTCCAAATTCATCTCTGGAGCGCACCGGCAGCCTGCTGGTAAGATCACCTTCACCCTGGCTCAGGTCTTTTAACAGGTTGACGTTATACTTTATGGGGACAATGACATATCTGTAGAGCAGAAGAAGCAGCAGGGCGGTAACGGATACTCCGATGATAGTGACAAATACGAACATGCTGAACAAGGTATTTTTGTTGGCCTGGATGGATTTGTTCACTATTTCTTCTCTCTGGGCTGCTAAATAAAGCCCTATCTCTTCTCCCTTGAAGTCTGTAATCGGCAGGGCAATACTGAAATAGCCATTATTGAGGGTATATCCTTCTCTGGCTTCTTTGAGATCTAAATCATTCAAGGCATACTGCAGAAATTCTTTGTCAGTGTCTTTCTGGCTCAGGATGTAATTTCCCA
>JBEPXR010000129.1:0-4701 GCA_041641775.1 Desulfobia sp.
AGCTTGCTTCGAATAGTTTCTTCAGCCTGACGGAAAAGCTTATCCATCTCTTCCCTGTCCCTGCCCCTGACCGTGAGGCTGACGTGGACTTCAGCAGCCATGGGGTAATAGCCTATCCGTAAATGACGATGGCTGTTTTCCAGGTCTGCCAGGATGTTGTTGATATAATTTTCTTCCAAACCAAAGACCTTGTACACCTTCTGCCTGACGAGCCCCTGGTGCCCCCCTTCCCAGGAAGAAAGCCTCGGAATAACACGGTCCAGCATCAACTCCCTCATTTGATGAGGAACACCGGGGAGAAAAAAAATGGGTTTCCCATTATACACCAGCATATAACCGGCGATCTTTTCTCCAGGCTTTAAAATTTCTGCCCCGCTGGGCAGCCAGGCCAGCTTTTCCAGGGAGGGAGCCTCTTTGGTGTTTGCCGAATCATTTATTTTGGCAAATATCTCGGGGTAAAAAATCGTCGGACGGTTCAAAGCTTCGGCTGCAGCCTCCGAAGTCAGGTCATCGCTGGTCGAACCAAGCCCGCCGGTGACAACCAAGAAATCCGCACGATCAATAGCCTCCCGTATGGCTTTGATGATCATATCGGGAGAATCTCCGATCGTCGCCATGCTGACTATTTCGTGCCCGGCGGCATAGAGATGGCTGGCAGCAAAATAACTTGTTGAATTAACCACCCTCCCGGAAGTCAATTCATCTCCTACAGCTATGATTTCACCTTTCATAACATTCTGTGAGAATGATTTTTCTTGAACTTATACCCGGCTCATTCACCACCGGTTTTCAGATCCATAAACACGTCCGGTACTCCGCACAGCTTCCGCATTCATTTCTCTTCTATCATTCCCGTTACACTGTCTCCATGCATTGCCTGGAGCCGGACAGGCACCACCCTATTAACCAGCTCCGCAGATGCAGTAAAACTGACCGGAATGTAATTATCCGTGAAGCCCTGCTTCGTTCCTGTTTCCCGACTGGTTCTTCCCTCCACCAGGACATCTCTTGTCTTTCCCAGAAAAGATCGATAAAATGCCCTTTTTTTCTCTCGACCAATCTCCCTCAAGATGGCGGTCCTTTCCTGTTTCAGCCTATGATCGACCTGATTGTTCATGGTTGCGGCCAGGGTCCCGGGGCGCCTCGAATAAGGAAAGACGTGGAAGTAACTGATCGGGAGCCTTTCCAGAAGCTCAACCGTATTCCGAAATGCGGCATCATCCTCGCCAGGGAAGCCGACCAGGACATCGACGCCAATCGCTGCTTCCGGCAAGACAGAGCGCAACCGTTCCACCATCTCTTCAAAAAAAACAGGGCTGTAGCCGCGGTTCATCAGACTCAAAATCCGAGAATCACCACTCTGCAAAGGAATGTGGAGGTGGGGCATAAGGTTTTCTCGATTCCGGACCAGGGTCAGTACTTCTTCGCTTACCTCAGCGGGCTCAAGGGAACTCAACCGGAAACGGGTTGAAGGAGCAGCCGTCAGGAAGCTTTCCAGCAATTCCAGCAAGCTAACCTGGGGTGATAAGTCGAGGCCGTACATGCCGAGATGGATGCCGGTCAGAACGATTTCCCGATACTTCTCCTCGAGCAGCATTTCCAACTGGGCTCTGGCATCTCCTGGAGGAAGACTTCTGCTCCTCCCCCTGGTGTATGGCACAATGCAGTACGAGCAGAAATTATTACAGCCGTCCTGAAGTCGAAGATACGCCCTGGTTCTCCCGGAAAATCTCTGGACCGGCAACAGGCAGATTTCACTGGCCTCTCTCATGTCTCCCAGAAAGATCTCCAGGTCACAGCAGTTGTCGGCCAGAGCTATTTCAATCAATTGATGTTTATAGCTGTTGCCGACAATACAGGCCGCATAATCCGTGATCTCCAGAAGTCCAGCCGAATCAAGCTGGGCGTAACAGCCGGTTATGATCAGGCGTGCTTCGGGATTTGACTTCATGGCTCTACGAACCAATTGTCTGGATTGAGCCCCGGCTTTGGCAGTGACAGCGCAGGTATTAATTATATAAAGATCCGCTTTTTCCGAGAAAGAAACCAGCTCAATTTCTCCGGACCTGAAAGACGATTCAAAAGAGGCTGATTCGAACTGGTTTACCTTGCAGCCCAGTGTGACTACCGCAGCTTTCACCTTGTATTCCTCTTGCTTTTAAAAAACGGCAACCTAATAGTCACTATGGAAATAAACCGCCAGGTAATTGCTGTTTCATTCTGTTTTCCGTTGAACCCCGTCAGTTGAATCTTCACCACCCATCAACGATTATCTCACTCTCTGGATTACCCCACCGCCCAGAACTTCCTCCCCACGGTAGAAGACGGCATACTGCCCGGGAGTGACGGCTCTCTGTGGCTCCGTAAATTCAATCAGCAGTCCATTATCCGAAAGATAAAGATCAGCAGTGACCCCGGGATGCCGATGTCTTATCCTGACCTTGAAGGAAGCGGGGAGCTCAGGAGGCGCATTCGACAGCCAGTTCAGATTCGCAACCCGACAGACCGACTGCCAGAGCTCCTCTTTTTTCCCTGCCACAATACGATTGTACTCAGGATCAATATCCAGGACATAATAAGGGGTTGAATCGGGTATTCCGAGCCCCCGGCGCTGGCCTACAGTAAAACCATAAATCCCGGCATGTCTGCCCAGGATGGCTCCATGACGATCGACAATGAAACCTTGCCGCATCTCTTCTTTTATTCCGGAACATCTGTGGCGCAGGAATTCCCCGACACTGGTATTTTTCAGAAAACAGACGTCCTGACTTTCATCACCAGTAAGATCTGCCAATTGCACGCCGGCAGCCAGGTGGCGGACGTCTTCCTTGGTCCATTCTCCCAGAGGAAAAACCGATCTTCCAAGTTGTTTCTGGGTGAGTCCGCACAAAAAATAAGACTGATCTTTCTTATGATCTCTGGCAACACAGAGTTTTGAGATTCCTTCCTCTTCAACTACCCTGGCATAATGTCCGGTCGCTATCCGTTCAGCTCCGATCCGGTCGGCCACTTGCAATAAAGCGCCAAATTTTATATAAGGATTGCAGACAACACAGGGATTTGGGGTAATCCCCTGATAATAACTGCGGCAGAAATAACTCAGCACTTTTTCCCGGAACCGTGTCTCCAGCTCGACGACTTCTGTTTTCAGACCGAATTTTCTCCCAATGTCTTCTGCTCTGGCCTGTTGCTCATCCTGGTCGGCAAGGCCCATCCTGAAAAAAACAGGTGTAACCCTGAATCCCAGCTCCTGCAGCAAGACGACAGAAACCGCAGAATCTACTCCGCCGCTCACGGCTAAGACAATATCATGGCCCATGATTCAGAATGCACAGTTCAGGGTTTGGCATATCAAGCTCTTATTACACTGATGAAGTCTAAACCCCAACTGCACAGATGGCAATGAGAAAAAACAAATCCACCAAAAAGCCCGGACCGGGCAGTGATTCCCGGTGTGAAATCCTGGCCCCGGCCGGCAGCATGGAGAAGCTCAAGATCGTTATCCGTTACGGGGCAGACGCCGTATACCTGGGCAGCAACGAGTTCAGCCTCAGAGCCCATGCCGGCAACTTCACCGCAGACGAGATAGAACAAGCCACCATCTACTGTCATCGGCACGGGGTTAAACTTTACGTGACCGTCAATATTTTTGCCCACAACCGGGATCTGGCTGATCTGGAGAACCATTTGGCAATTCTCCAGAACTGCGGAGTGGACGGCCTGATTATTGCCGATTCCGGTGTTCTGCGGATTGCCCGCCGGATAGCCCCTGAAATTCCTCTCCATGTCTCCACCCAGGCCAATGTCACGAATCTGGAAAGTGCACTATTCTGGCAGGATCAGGGAACAAGCAGAGTCAACCTGGCCAGAGAATTGGGCCTGGAAGAGATACGGGAAATCTGCACTAATTGCGATATCGAAACCGAGGTTTTCGTTCACGGAGCCCTCTGTATTTCATACTCCGGACGCTGTCTGCTCAGCCTGTATCTCACCGGCCGTGACTCCAACCAGGGAGACTGCGCTCATCCCTGCCGCTATTCCTATTCACTGCTGGAAGAAAAGAGACAGGGTGAGTTTTTCCCCGTTGAAGAAGACAGCAGGGGAACCTACATTCTAAACAGCAAAGATCTTTGCCTGCTTGACAGGCTGGCGGAACTGGTTCAAAGCGGAGTGACAGCATTCAAGATAGAGGGCAGAATGAAAGGTGTCTACTATGCCGGTGGCATAGTCCGCATTTACCGGGCCGCCCTCGATTACCTGCTAAAAATAAAAAGAGAAAAACCGGGCGAGCCGATCATTTTGCCGGAGCGCTTCAGGGGGGAAATCGAGAAACTGGGAACCAGGGGATACACGGAAAACTTCTTTGACCACCTGCCGGCGAGAGAAGACATGCTCTACCAGGGAGCCCGGGTCAGCCACCGCTATCTGCCGGTTGCCGTGACAGCAGAAAACGGCAGGGATCCTTCCATTCTGGTGCGGCATCCCCTGGAACCAGGCGAGCGCCTGGAATACCTGGGAGACGGCCTCGAAAATATCGCCTTTACCATAGAGGTCCTCGAAGATGAGAGAGGGCGGGCGTTATCCCGGGCAATGCCCGGAAATCAGGTCAGGATGAGGTCATCTCCCCCCCTCTCATTCCGGAAGCACAGCCTGATCAGAAAAGTGGCCTGAATACCTGCCTGCCGCGAAAAATTCCGGGGA
>JBEPXR010000129.1:4711-7437 GCA_041641775.1 Desulfobia sp.
GGAAATCAGCTGAGGCACCAACTCTTCCCCGCTGAGTTCTCCAACCCTGACCCCCATTTTTCTCAGAGACCAACGACCTGGGATGGAAAAATGATCAGGCCGACTCCGGATATCCCTACTCCCCACCTGCGAAAACTTCCACCCGGTTACGCCCCTCTCTCTTAGCCCTGTAGAGAGCCTGATCCGTCTGTTCCATCAGTTTCTCATGGGACATTTCCGAATTCTCGGGAAGCGTCGCCACGCCGAAACTGATAGTCGCCGTCTGGCATTCTTCTCCCTCCTGAGGTTGCCCGAGTTGCTCTACCTCTTTTCTTATCCTCTCAGCCACCTGCCGGGCTCCGTTACGTCCGGTCCCCGGGAGCACCGCCACAAATTCCTCCCCCCCATAGCGGACACAGAAATCTCCGGGCCGTTTCAGGTTGCTCTGGATGGTCTGCGCTACCTTTTTGAGGCATGCATCCCCCTCAGCGTGACCAAAAGAATCGTTATACTCCTTGAACCTGTCGATATCGCCCATCAGCACTGAAAGGGGGACCTGGTCTCTCTGGCAGCGCTCGATCTCCACGTTGATCTTATCCGCAAAAATACGACGATTATAAAGTCCCGTGAGAGTATCGGTTTCCGCCTGGCGTTTGATTGTCTCATAGGCCTGTTTAAGTCGGTGGCTTGAAAACCAGACACCAAGAAGTCCGGCTAGACCTATTAACAGATGGGTTACCATGATCTGGTAATGTGAATGGAAATCGAAGGGCAGTATTATACTGATGCCACCTCGTATATCTCCTACCTGGTAACCCTGATCCGCGTGGCAGGGGAGACAGACCTTCCTGGTTTTCAGGGGTGCCATATAAAAGAAGAATTCCTCACCATTGCGTTCGATGAGTTTTCCCACTTCCTCTTTTCCCCCGTCAAAAGCCTTCAGGACTTTCTTTTCCAAGGGTATGGCTCTATTGGCTGGCCGAAGCGGATTGAGGCTAGTGATGCGAAAGCTGATCCCTTCGTACTGTTCTGCCAGCTCGCTGAGCTGCCTGGTCATGAAGGATGGATTGATCTTGGTCAGAAGCAGGTCCGGACTGACCCGGATATCTCTGGAAGCATCATTCAGGTAGGGATTTGGTCTGGTCTGCCTGGTTACTGGAACATATACCCCGCCATGCCGGGCGTTCCATTCCCTGGTGAGGACAATGAATTTAAAAAGGCTGCGAGCGGTCTGGTGGGCGATCAGATGGTGGGATTGATGATCATTTGCAATGTTCCAGACAAAGGACGTGCCTACCAGCATCATCCAGCCCAGAACGACCAGAATGACTGCCTTCTTCATTCCTTTTCATCCCGTCGCTTTTTGTCCTTGGAAGACTCTCTTTCTTCCTTGGGCTCGTTATCCTTGCCACACAGGACGGAAAGCTCTTCTCTGCTCACACCTTTCTGGCTTTTTTTCGGGTTATACTGCAGTCGCAAACGCAGTCTGGCCAGCCTGCCCATCCAGCACTCCTATCTTGCTACCGGTTCGTTCGAGAATAGCCGGGGTCAGTTCCCGCCTATCTTCTACATAGGCTTCCAGCAGGCCGTTGTAGAGCAGTTTATTGATCTCCCTCGGTATGCCTCCGGTCAGGTGATGCACCATCTCATAACACTCGCGGGTCATCAGGTTAATGTCTCCCCCGCACTTCAGGAGTCTGAACTTGATAAACTGTTCTGTTTCGGGCAGGCCGAGCGGAGCGAGGGAAATGGTGAAGGTCACCCTGCTCCGCAGCGAGTTGTAAGATGGCCTCTTCAGCCTCTTAACCAGGGAGTCTTCGGATACCAGCACCACGGTAACCAGTTTTTCCCTTTCTGTTTCCAGATTGGAGAGAGTGCGCAGGAGATGAAGCCCGTCTGCTTTGAGGAAATGGGCTTCATCTACGATGATCACCAGTCTTTCCCCCCTGCTGTGCCGGTAAAGAGCCGCTTCCTGGAGCCGAAACAGCCTTTTGGCGGTGGAGTGAATGGTTTCCTCAATACCTGCTTCAACCAAAATCGCGTCCAGAAGCGGTCCTTTTCCCATTCCAGGAAAGACGAAGACAAAAGAAGGAACATAGCGCTGCTGATCGAGTCCACGGAGGACAAGCTGGGAGACAAGAGTTTTCCCTGTTCCGGCCTTTCCAGTTAGAAGAATCAGGGCGTGGCGCTCCTCAATCCCGATTCTGATCTTCAACAGGGCCTCTTCATGCTGGCGGGTTCGGAAAAAGAGTTGCGTATCCAGGCTGTCCTGGAAGGGATTGCATTTCAGTCCGAAATTTTCTGCCCAGTCAGTACTCATCATTTTCCTACCCTCTCTGCTTTTCCGTCCACCATTGTCTTGAACCTGGCAAAGGCAGAAGTGGCAACAAGCCCCTGGCACTCCTTCCTGATAAGCTGGACGGCAATATTACGGGTATTTCTGCTTACCCTGGCCCTGGGCTTCAAGACACCGTAGGGAGTCCGGGCAGCTACCGCTTTGGTGACAGTCCGGTCCTGGAGGACATAACCCATACTCTCGATCCGCAGACCAAGAAATTCTTCGGCGCATCGGGAAAACCGTACCGCTATTTCCGCCGCCTGCCTGACGGTGTGAGCCATATTTACGACGGAATAGATTTTCTCCGGGACATCGCCTTCCTGCACCAGAGCCTTCAATAGAGCGTAGGCATCGGCTAGAGAGGTGATATCCTGGGTCAGTACAAAAATCACCTCATCTGTAGCCCGCA
>JBEPXR010000130.1:0-7405 GCA_041641775.1 Desulfobia sp.
CTCAAGATGCCCCTGGTGCTGCTTGACGATGCCATATACCACTGACAGGCCAAGACCGGTACCCCGGCCGAATTCTTTGGTGGTAAAGAATGGCTCCAGCACCTGCTTCAGGGAGGCGTCATCGATTCCCCGGCCGCTGTCCTCTACCCTGAGCAGGCCGTAAAAGCCCGGTTCGATCTCCTCCTGGAAAGAGTACAGTTTTTCCTCCAGTCTCACCATATCGGTGCTGATGACCAGGCGGCCCCCGTCGGGCATGGCATCCCGGGCATTGGCCACCAGGTTCATCAGGATCTGCTGGAGCTGGACGGTATCGCCAAGAATGGCAATATCCTTGTCCGACATCTCCAGACGAATCTCGATATCTTCGCCGACCAGTTTCTCCAGGATCTTGACGGCCTGGCGCACGGAATCATTAAGGTCAACGACTTCAAGCTTGATGACCTGCTTGCGGCTGAAAGCCAGCATACTCTGGGTCAGCCTTGCTGCCCGCTCCGCCGAATAGATGATCTGGGACACGTATTCGCCGTGACGGCTGTCTGCGGCAACCTCCTCCTTCAGGATCTCGGCAAAGCCCATGATGGCTGTCAGGATATTGTTGAATTCATGGGCCACACCAGCGGTCAGGGTGCCGATCGCCTCCATCTTCTGGGACTGGATCAGCCGTTCTTCCAGCTGCTTTTTTTCGGTGATATCATTTATCACTTCGATAACGGCAGTGACCTCCCCGGAAGAACCGATCATGGGAAATGCTTTCACTTCCACTGCGATTTTCTCTCCATCACCCTTCTGATGGGTATGGTAGGCAATCGCCGGTCTGCTGCTGCTGAAGGTTCTCCGGGCGGGGCAGTCGATGTTTTCATTTTCTTCGAAGCAGAGAAAGGGACTGGAATGCTGCACTGAATAACAGGTTCTGCCCTTGAAACTCTCCCATTTCTTCTCTCCCACCAGTTCGGCAAATGCCGTGTTGGTGGCGACTATCTTATAATCGGCGTCTATGACAACGATGGCCTCGCCGATACTCTCCAGGATCGCCCTGACAAACTCTTCGGCCTGCTGACGGTCCCGGATCTGTTTGCTGAGCCTGTGGTGCGACTCCCTCAACTGAACGACCATGTCGTTAAAGGTCCGGGCCAAACTCCCCAGTTCATCCTCACTGTCTATATCGACTTCCCTGTCCAGACGGCCCTGGGAAACATCGGCAGCAGCCTTTTCCAGCTCCCCAACCGGCCGGGTTATCCAGCGGGAGATCAGGGCGCTGGCCACCAGGGCCGCAATCAGGAGCAGAATCGCCAGGCCCAGGACGTACAGAAATGTCTGCCTGGCAAAAACCAACCGGTCGGTAACGTCGATCCGTGCCAGAATGGCGCCCAGGTGCCGGCCTTCCAGATCATTGAGGAGAATGCCTCCGCAGAACCAGTATTTCCCCGCATTCTCTTTTATGGGAGACAACAGTCTCTGACCGTTTTCAAGCTTGTCCAGATTGGCTTCGGTGTAATATTCCTTCAGCGAAGTTCGAGAAGTGGCACCCAGCAGGACATGCTCGGGCTGGTCGGACCAGTTGTTCTCCAACCCCGCCACCTCTCTCATGAACCTGTATTTCGAAGGATCGAGATATTCTTTCTCGGCGACCAGAGCATAATCATAGCCGGTTTCCTGCTTCAGGACGGAAAGGAAATGATCTATTTCCTCACCGAATTCCACGTAGCCGATCAACTCGTTATTGAAGTGGTAGGGACGAACTACCCGAAGGGCGAAGGCGGTCTTGCCCAGCTCAATATCCGCGGCCGCCCTCCCTGTTTCACGAGCCCGGCGGAAGGATGAGCGGGTAATTACATCCCCGTAAACCTCTCTGTTGTGCAGACGGAGAAAACAGCGGCCATCCGGCAAAATGAAATAAAAATGGGTGATACCGTACTGCTTTTTCAGTTGTTCAAAGAGAGGCTTCCCGTACTGAAAGAGCTCCTCCCGGTTTTTCCGAAGATACACCTCCTTAAAGGAAGGATCATGGCAGAAGGCCTCCAGAGCGGCTCCCAGCAGCTGTACATCCCGTTTTTCCAGGTTGCTTGCGGTCTGTTCGATGTGGTCCAGTTCCACCTCGATCAGCTGCTCAGTGTCCTCCTGCTGGGCGATAAAAATGATGAAACAGTATATGAGCGTGAGCGGCAGAAGAACTGCAATAAAGCTCAACCGCAGTTTAGACCCTATTTTCAATGCCTTCTCCTCCGGTTGAGACTGGTTGAGATGGGAGCAGCTGACCATCCCCGGCGATAACCGACCGGAATCCTTGAACCAAATACTGCAACTAGAGTACCCTTTCTATCAATGCGCTGTCAAGTCCGGACCTTAGCACCCATACCAGTACCGGCTGGGAGAGTCATTAAAAAATTTGCGTTCTCCATGCCTTTGCGGTAAAGATGGTCTTGAGGGTTCAGCTAGACAGGTACCATCTAAAAGTGATACCTCATGATCCACCATTTACACCTCTGCACCTTATGACTGCTGGTCAGCACTCATCTGCAATCAAAGAATGCCTCCGCTGCGGTTCATGCTGCCGACAGGGCGGACCAACCCTGCATCTGGAAGACCTGCCCCTGGTCAGAGGGGGGCACCTCTTACCCGATCATCTGGTAACTATTCGATCCGGAGAAACAAGCTACGATCCCCTGACCGAGACCTTCAGGCCCGTGGAGCAGGAACTGGTGAAGATCTCCGGGAAGAATTCCACCTGGACCTGCCGTTTTTTCTGCGATGACAAGAAAGGTTCCTGCTCCATTTATCAGTTTCGCCCCCTGGAATGCCGGCTTCTGAAATGCTGGGATACCAGGGAGGTGAAAGAGATCATCGGCCGGAACACCCTGGACCGGGTCAGTCTCCTCAGTCCCTCGGATCCCTGCCTGAACCTGATGGCCGCCCAGGAGGAAAAATGCAGCTACCACCGGGTCAATCTTCTGATCAGAGAACTGAAAGAGAACCCCGAAGCGGAAGACCTCCTGGATGAGCTGACTGGAATTGTCAGGATCGATCTGCAAATACGGGCCCGTGCCGGGAAAGACTGCTCCGTCTCCCTGGCCAGAGAACTCTTCCTGTTCGGTCGCCCGGTCTTCAAGGCCATTGCAGCTTACGGATTCAGGCTCTATGAGGCCGGCCCTGAAGTGTTTCTCCAGCCTCCCGTGCAGCCGTGATGCACCCCGGTGGTATTTCTTCAGAAGGTATGGCGTACTCATTGCGCTTATGGTAAGTAAAAGCCAGAAAACGGGAACAGCCTTTTCACCTTGCCGTGACCTCTTTCTCTTTCGTTTTCCATACTCATTATCCACAACTTGTCATCATAAAAACGGAGTGTATCCATGCTGGCACGAATAGAAGTGGGCATTAAACCTTCCCTTCCCGATTCCCACGCCGAAAAGACCTGCAGAAAAATAAACGGAGACCTGGGGATAGCGGTGGATGAGGTACGGACCATCAATGTCTTCACCGTTGAAGCCGACATAACTCCCGGCCAGCTGGAAGAGGCGGCTGCGGGGCCCTACTGTGACCCGGTCATCCAGGATTATTCCCTGAACTGCCTGGCCCTTGAAAAGGAACTCGACTTCGACTGGGTCATCGAGACGGGATTCCGTCCGGGAGTAACTGACAACGAAGGCCGGACAGCGGCCAGGGCCCTGGAGCTGATACTGGGGAGAAAACTGCACAACGGCGAAGCGGTATACACTTCGAGGCAGTACCTTTTGAAAGGCGGACTGACCATGGAAGACGCCGACCGAATAGCACGGGGAGCCCTGGCGAACGAGCTCATCCAGCGTTTCACCGTGATGGACAGGGCCCAGTTCAGAGAGGAGAACGGGCTCAAGGCCTATGCCCCCAAGGTCATTGATCAGACTCCGGCCAGTGTGGCTGAGATTGATCTGAACGTTTCGGATGACCAGCTGATCAGAATAAGCAGTGAAGGCGTACTGGCCCTGAGCCTGGCCGAGATGAAGCTGATCAGGGGATACCTGGCCCGTCCGGAGGTTCAGGAGGACCGAAGAGCCCGGGGACTGAGCGAAAAGATCACCGATGTCGAACTGGAAGCCCTGGCCCAGACCTGGTCCGAACACTGCAAACACAAGATATTCTCCGGCGATATCGACTACGAAGATGTGGAAACCGGTGAGAAGAAAAAAATCTCCAGCCTCTTCGACACCTGCATCCGGACTCCCACGGAGGAGATTCGTCGGGAAATGGGTGAGAACGACTGGTGCCTTTCGGTCTTCAAGGACAACGCCGGGGTAATCCGTTTCGACGACAACTGGAATCTGGTCTTCAAGGTGGAAACCCACAACAGCCCCTCAGCCCTTGATCCATACGGCGGCGCTCTGACCGGTATTGTCGGAGTCAACCGCGACCCCTTCGGCACCGGCCAGGGAGCCAAACTGATCTGCAACACCAACATGTTCTGTTTCGCTACTCCCTTTTATGATAAGCCGCTGCCAGCCCGCCTGCTGCATCCCAAGCGCATTATGGAAGGGGTCAGAGAAGGAGTGGAGCACGGGGGCAACAAGAGCGGGATTCCAACGGTGAACGGCTCCCTGGCCTTTGACGACCGCTATGCCGGCAAGCCCCTGGTCTTCTGCGGCACCGTGGGCATCATGCCCGGGGAGGTTAACGGCCTTCCTTCAGAATATAAAAAGGCCAACGTGGGGGACTATATCGTCATGACCGGCGGCCGCATCGGCAAGGACGGCATCCACGGGGCAACATTTTCCTCGGAAGAACTCCACGAAGGCTCACCTGCCACCGCGGTCCAGATCGGCGACCCCATCACCCAGAAGAAGATGTTTGACTGTTTGCTCAAGGCCAGGGACCGGGGGCTCTACACCTGCATTACTGACAACGGCGCCGGGGGGCTCTCCTCCTCGGTTGGCGAAATGGCGGAGGATACCGGCGGCTTCGAGCTCCACCTCGACCGGGCTCCGCTGAAATATGCCGGCCTCCAGCCCTGGGAGATCTTCCTCTCCGAAGCCCAGGAACGCATGACCCTGGCAGTATCACCGGACAAGATAGACGAATTCCTGGAACTCTGCCGGAAAATGGACGTGGAGGCCACCGTCCTGGGAACCTACACCGACTCCGGCAAGTTTCACTGCCTCTACGAAGGCCGGACCGTGGCCTGCCTCGACATGGACTTTGTCCACAAGGGGTTGCCGCCGCTCAAGATGAAGGCCCGCTGGCAGAAAAAGAAGTGGCCGGAGCCGAGGCTCCCCGAAGTTTCCGATCTGGGCGAAGAACTCAAAATGCTGCTGAGCCGGCTTAACATCTGCTCCAAGGAATATGTGGTCCGCCAGTACGACCACGAGGTTCAGGGAATGAGCGTCATAAAGCCTCTCACCGGCATAGTCAACGACGGCCCCAGTGACGCCAGCGTTCTCCGGCCCCTCTTCGACTCAAATGCCGGACTTGTCCTGGCCCACGGCGTCTGTCCCCGCTACTCGGATATCGACACCTATCACATGGCGGCCTGCGCCGTGGACGAAGCCGTGCGCAACGCCCTCTCAGTCGGGGCGACGCTGAAAGTTATGGCCGGGCTGGACAATTTCTGCTGGTGTGATCCCATTCTCTCAGAAAAGACTCCGGACGGCGACTACAAACTGGCCCAGCTCGTCCGGGCGGGAGAAGCCCTTTCCCGCTATACCAGGGCCTATGGCGTTCCCTGCATATCGGGCAAGGACTCCATGAAAAACGACTACCTGATGGAAGGGACCAAAATCTCCATTCCCCCTACCCTGCTCTTTTCGGTAATGGCCAGAATCGAGAATATTAACAAAGCAGTCACCATGGATGCCAAGAGAGCGGGAGACCTGGTTTACGTCCTGGGCCACACCTACCCCGAACTCGGGGCTTCGGAGTACGCAGGCCAGAAAGGCGCCATCGGCAACAGTGTCCCGAGGGTCAGGGAAGAGGAAGCCCTGCCCCGCTACCGGAGCCTGGAGCAGGCCCTGGCAGAAGGCCTCGCCGCCTCCTGCCACGACTGTTCCGACGGAGGACTGGGAGTGGCCCTGGCCGAGACCGCTTTTGCCGGTGAGCTGGGCATGAATATTGACCTGAGCCGGGTCGGTCTCGCTGGCTGGCAGGAGGACAGCGGCGGCTGGCGGGACGACATCGTCCTTTTCTCCGAGAGCCAGAGCCGCTTCGTGGTGACCGTCTCGCCGGAAAACCGATCGAGATTCGAGGAAGTAATGGGCGATACCGGCTGCTTCCTGATTGGAGACGTAACGGCAGAGCCGGAATTCAGCGTGAAAGGCCTGAACGGCGCGCGAGTCATGGCCGAGCCGGTCGCCGACTTGAAAGAGGCCTGGCAGAAAACCCTGAATTTTTAATGACAGCCAACTGCCATTCCTCTACCGGGAACGCAGAGAGACCAGAGTATAAACGAGATTCCACCTCATCAGTTATGGACAGCGAACCTGGCAAAGGCCCTTACATCAAAGATATCCGGGAAGGTCAGACCGTCGATGGTCTCTATCTCATCAAGGAGGTAAGCCGGTCGGAAACCAAATCCGGGAAGCCGTATCTCAACCTCCGGCTCATGGATACCAGTGGCGAACTTCCGGCCAAAATCTGGGACGAGGCGGACAGTTGGCTCGAACAGTGCATCCCCGGCCGGGTTGCGTCCGTCCAGGCCCAGAGTCAATCTTTCCGGGGGGAGGTCCAACTCAAGATCCTCTCTGTCACCCTCCAGGAGCAGTCGGCGGTGGATCTGAGGCTCTTTGTTCCTTCAACCACGAATGACACCGATGAGATGATGGCGGAGCTTCTGGAACTGGCTGATTCCGTCAAGGATCCCTCTATCAGGAAACTCCTGGGCAGGGTATTCACCGATCAGCAGTTTCAGGGCCTTTTCAAGAGAGCGCCGGCAGCCAAATACATGCACCATGCCTATATAGGTGGCCTTCTGGAACATACCCTCGCCATTGCCCGCCTGGCCGACCAGGTTGCCGGCCTGTATCCTTCCGTGGACCGCTCCCTTCTCATTGCCGGAGCCCTTCTCCACGACATCGGCAAGGTCAAAGAGTTCTCCTTCGACGTCCCACCGTTTGACTACAGCGACCAGGGGCGCCTTCTAGGCCATATGGTGATGGGCGTTGAAATGGTTGAAACCGCTGCAAAAAAAATCAGAAACTTCCCCGAAGATCTCGCTGCCCGAATCAAACACCTCATCCTGAGCCACCACGGCAGCCACGAATACGGCTCCCCGGCGCTGCCCATGCTCAAAGAGGCCTTTGTCCTCAATTTTCTCGACGACATGGATGCCAAGATAAACTACACCGACCAGCTGGCCGGCCAGATGGAAAATGAAAACGGCTACAGCTGGAGCCCATTCCAGCGGAATCTGGGACGTTTTCTCCTCTTAAGCGACTCCTCCAAA
>JBEPXR010000131.1:0-7204 GCA_041641775.1 Desulfobia sp.
CGGAACGGCGAGCTGGACAAAGCGCTGGCAGGTTTTCTGGAAAGCGCCGCGCACCATCCCGAATCAGTCATCGCCCACTACAATGCCGGAGTGATATATTGTCAGCTCAATGATCCGGAAAAAGCGATTCACCATTACCGCCTTGCTCAGCAAATCAGTCCTGAAGATCCCGACATCCTTTTTAATCTTGGCGCCACCCTGAAGGACCTGGGGCGCTACGAAGAGGCTTTGGACTGCTATTTTGCAATCCTGGAAGACAATCCAAAGGATACCGAAACCCGGTATAATCTTGGGGTTCTCCTGATGGAGCTGGGACTCCTCAAAGAGGCCTCATCCTGTTTCGAAGATGTTCTGGAAACGGATCCTTCCCACACCCCCTCCTGCACCAATCTGGCATATCTTTACCACCGCCGGGGCCTGAAGGCCGAGGCTCTGGAAACCTATACCAGACTGCTGGAACTTGAGCCCGCCCATAAGGCTGCGGCCCACATGAAAGCGGCACTGACCGGGGAAAACCCTGATCAACCCCCTTCCGAATACGTGGAAGAAATCTTTGACCAGTTTCTCGATTACGACAGAACCATGCAGAAAGACCTGGAATACAACACCCCTGAAAAACTGCTCGCCATCCTGCGGGACAGTTTGCCGGAAAAGCGGAGATTCGACAATGTGCTGGATCTGGGCTGCGGCACCGGACTCTCCGGCCAGGTCTTCCGCAGCATGGCAGGATATCTCGCCGGAGTAGATCTCTCTCTGACCATGCTGGCCAGAGCCGAAGAAAAACAGATCTATGACGAACTCGTACAGGAAGACATTCTCTCCTATTTGAACAGGATCGTGAGAAAATATGACCTTTTTCTGGCCGCCGACGTCTTCGTTTACTGCGGCGACCTTTTTCCTGTTCTGGAAGAAATCAACAAAAGCTGCCGGCCCGGCGGACTCCTGCTGCTATCCACAGAATTGGCTGAAGAGGGCTTCTTCCTCAGGGAGACGGGACGCTATGCCCACAGCAGCGATTATCTAACAGAGACGGCCGAACAGTGCGGCTTTCACCTGCTGCAAAGCAGGAACTCCGAAATCCGCAAGGAAAGGGGAGAGTGGATAGAGGGAGGTCTGTATCTTTTCCGGGCCGGCTCGTAAGCAGGCAGACGCGGTATTATTGCCGGCCTGTGCCCATTTCTGTCTGCTTTCAGGCTGTGACCGGAATACCAAGTTTGTCGACTATGCGGCTTACCTGACCATACATTCCGCTGTTCGGGTTGGCGGCAGCCAGAATCGTGCTGCGCCCCATGGAGTCTTCCAGCTCAGGATACTTCTTTATATACCCCGGCCATTCAAGGTTGATGGAAAGAGATTTCCGGGCCAGGCCGGAAATGACTTTGGCGACCTGCCCGGCCTCCACCTCATCTGAAACCCGGTTGACTACTAGACTGGGAGAAAAATCAATAACAGCTTCGGCAACCACTGGAATATCAAGGGGATCATTTTCCGCCACCCTGGTCATCAGCTCAGAAACGGTTTTGACCGCGGGCCGGTCGTGACCCGAGGTAGTAGATTCCTTCAAGATTGAAGCCAGTCTCGGATCCTTTATCTGATCTTTGCCGGCATCGGGACTGGTCAATCTGTTCAATTTTCGATAGAGGGCGGTTTTAATGAACTGATAGGCCCCGATATAGGCCGCAGAACTCCTGGTGGTCAAAACCAGCGGATAGTCACTGACCAGGAAAAAATCAAGGATATTGAAAGAAGTATCACCACCCAGATCAAGGACAACGAAGTCAGCCTCCAAAGCCCTGATGGCCCTGATGACCTTCATCTTCCTGGCATGATCAATGTTTGCTATTCCCAGTTCGGAACTGTCTCCTCCGATGATCCAGGGTCCTGCCTCACTCCTGAAGGCTATATCATCGAGGGTGGGATACTTTTTCTTCAGATAATCATTGATGGTCCGTTCAGGGATGAACTTTTCACCAAGGTAAAGCGAGAGATTCGCTCCGCCCAGATCAAGATCCAGCGCTATGGTCCGGTAGCCTCTGGATGCCAGGAAGACACAGAGATTGGCAACAAAAATACTTTTACCGATCCCACCCTTGGCGCCCCCCACCGCCAGAATTTTGCCTGTTGCCTGTTCCCCTGACTGGATCCCTTTGCGCTGGAAAAAAGCGTCCAGGGTTTCATAAGCCTCCTTCATCCCTTCCAGAAACTTCTCTATCTTCTCCCTTCTGTCTGGTTCCGGATCCTTTTTTCGCTCCTCCTGATAATAACGGGCCTGGTTGATGTAGGCCTGCTTAACCTGCTCCGGCTGCAGATTCTTAAAGAAATTCTGATCCAGAAAATCATCAGGCCGGAAGAAATAGGAGCCGGCTTTCTGGAGAAGACGCTTCTGCTCAGGTGTATAGAGATCAATTGGGAGCATGTTCGCTACATCCCGGGTTCTCATCTGGCACTGCCCTTCCCGTATTCGAGTGGCAACAGGACCGCCAGCCACTCTCTCTCATTTTACGGATCTGGTATGTGTAACCATCGGTTTTCCTGCCCCTGCATGTTAGCGGCATCCATTTCAGACGGAGGAAGCGTCGGAACGGGAAAAAAATTTCATCTCAAGGAGGTCGGCGGGAGCTACTGCCAGCTTCCTACATCCGAGTCCTCGCCTTCCCCTCCCTCTTTGTTGTCCGCTCCATAGGAAAAAACGTCAATTTCTCCATGCTTACCGGGATTACGGTACCTGTAGGGATTTCCCCAGGGGTCCTGGGGAAGCTCCTTCTGAAGGTAAGGGCCATTCCAGTTGTCCTCGCCCGGATTGGTCATCAGAGCCTCAAGCCCTTCCGATTCGGAAGGGTAATGCCCCACATCGAGACGGTAGGAATCAAGTCCCGCCATGAGCATGGAGATCTGGGTCTGGGCGGTTTTTTGCTTGGCCGTTCCCAGTTTCTTGAACATTGTCGGCCCGACCAGGGAAGCCAGCAGCCCCAGGATAACCATAACGATCATCAGTTCTATGAGGGAAAACCCCTTCTGGCAATCCCTGACTCTTCTCCTGGTATGCAATGTTTCTCCGGAAATACCGGAAGGCAACCTGTCCCTGTAAATCATATTACAACTCCTTTTCAAATTTCGGGGCCAATACGTTCGGCCTCGTTCGCATATTTCGTTTTGAATTTACTATAATCATTTTTCATCCCGCTGGAAACGATTAACCGCGTTGATGTGATCTCTCAGATTACGCGAAAATTCATGGCTGCCGTCATCTCTGGCTACAAAATAGAGATAGGAGGTCCGGGCCGGATGCAGGGCCGCGTCAATGGCGGCCCGGCCCGGGCTGCATATGGGCCCTGGAGGCAACCCTCTGTGCAGGTAGCTGTTATAAGGGGTGTCCTTTGCCAGGTCTGACGCGCTTAAGGCTTTACCAAATTTATCGAGGCCGTAGATGACGGTGGGGTCAACCTGCAGCAGCATGTTTCTCCGGAGCCGGTTGAATATTACCGAAGCGACCATTGGGCGCTCGGCCGGCAGGCCAGTCTCCTTTTCCACGATAGAGGCAATGGTTATAATTTCGTGCCGGGTAAAGGACGAAGCAGTTCGGGAATCCCCGGTCTCTGTCAAGCTGTCGTACACCCCCAGAAATCTTCTGACCATAATCCTGACCAAGTTTTGCAGGGGCGTCCCGGCTGGCAGTTGATAGGTGTCCGGGAAGAGGTATCCCTCGAGATCCCCGACCTCGAGGCCGAGGCTTCTGATGAATTTCGGATCGCGGCAGAGATCGAAAAATTCCTGCCTGTCATAACCGAATCGTTCTTCGAGCAGCCGCCCTATCTGCTTGACCGCATATCCCTCGGGAATGGTGTAGCTGTAGTTGACAACATCACCGTCTTCAAGAATACGGAGAATCTGCAGAGGAGTGGAACCGGCCGCGATTGCATAACGGCCGGCCTTGAGCGAATCGGCGCAGCCGAGCAGCAGGGCCGTCAACTGGAATCGGATATCCTCCCTGATCAGGGAGTACCCAACCAGAATTTTTTCGATCCCGTCCAGGGAGGTGCCGCGGGGAATGTGAATTTCGACTGTTCCCTCTCCCGCTTCCGGTCCCTGGCTTACAGCATAATCCTGGAGCCAGAGCAGGGGGACGCAGAGGAAGGTGAGGATTATTACTGTGACACCCAGAAAAAATCGTAACTTACTTAACAAAGATTTTGTTGAAGACCTGATCTACGTTCTTAACCGGCATAAACTCCAATTTTTCCCGGAGTTCTTTGGGTATTTCGGACAGATCTTTCTTATTGAGTTCCGGTATGATGACAGTATAGATTTCACTGCGCAGCGCCGCCAGGGCTTTTTCCTTCAACCCCCCTATAGGGAGAACCCGGCCGCGCAGGGTTATCTCGCCCGTCATGGCCACATCCTGCCTGACCCTCTTTCCGGTCAGAGCCGAATACAGCGCCACGGCCATGGTAAGACCGGCTGAAGGTCCGTCTTTGGGGATGGCCCCGGCCGGGACATGGATATGAACATCTTTATCGTCGAAATATTTCTCATCCATTTTCAAGCCGGCCAGGCGCGAACGGCATACAGTCAGGGCGGCCTGGGCCGATTCTTTCATCACTTCCCCCAGATGACCGGTGAGCGTCAGGTTGCCTCTGCCCTTCAATATGGAGGCCTCTACATAGAGAATCTCCCCTCCGACCTCGGTCCAGGCCAGACCGGTTGCCAGTCCGGCCTGATCGATATTGTCCTTTTCCGCTTCAGGCAGATGAGTGGGAGGACCGAGATACTTGCTGATGGTGCGGCTGGATATAGTGTACGGTCCGCGTCCCCCTTCAGCAATGCGGCGGGCAATTTTACGGCAGATTTTTCCCAGGTCCCTTTCCAGGTTACGCAGTCCTGCTTCCCTGGTATAGTGCGATATCACATAACTCAGGGCTTCGTTGTCCAGCTTGATATGTTTTTTGGTCAGGCCGTTTTCCTTGAGCTGCCGGGGGAGGAGGTATTTCCTTGCTATTTCCAGCTTCTCCTCCATGGTATATCCGGAAAGCCTGATCACCTCCATCCGGTCGTAGAGGGCGGAGGGAATCGTATCTGGCATGTTGGCGGTTGTAATGAACATCACCTTGGAGAGGTCAAAGGGGTGGTTTAGATAATTATCCGTGAATTCATAGTTCTGCTCCGGATCCAGGACTTCGAGCAGTGCTGAAGAAGGGTCTCCCCGATAATCCGCTCCTACTTTATCTATCTCGTCCATCATGAATACCGGGTTATTCGAGCCCACCTTTTTCAGGCCCTGAATGATACGGCCCGGCATCGCCCCTATGTAAGTACGCCGATGTCCCCGTATTTCGGCCTCGTCTCGGACTCCGCCAAGGGACATCCTGTGGAATTTTCTGTTCATGGCCCGGGCAATGGACTTGCCCAGGGAGGTTTTTCCTACTCCGGGAGGGCCCACGAAACAGAGAATAGGTCCCTTGGTCGTCTTATTTAGTTTACGCACCGCCAGGAATTCGAGTATTCTTTCTTTGACCTTTTCCAGGCTGTAATGGTCTTCGTCGAGCACTTTCTGGGCCCGCTTGATGTCCAGGGAATCCCGGGTGCTTTGGGACCAGGGAACATCGATAAGCCAGTCGAGATAAGTCCGGATGATCGTCGCTTCCGAAGCATCGGGATGCATCATCTCCAACCTCTTCAGCTGCTTCATGCTCTCATCCTTGACCTCGGCTGGCATCTTGGCTTTGTTGATTTTTTCCCGGAGTTCCTCTATTTCCTCAGATCTTTCATCCACCTCGCCGAGCTCTTTTTTCAGGGCGTGAAGCTGCTCTCTCAGGAAATACTCTCTCTGCGTCTTGCTCATCTCCTCTTTGGCGTCGGACTGAATCTTGGCCTGAACCGTGGAGACCTCCAGTTCCTTTTGAAGCAGCTCAGAAACCCTTCTCAGTCTCCCGACCGGATCAGTCAGCTCCAGGACGGACTGAGACTCGGAGGTTTTCAATTTGAGATTGGAAACGACGAGATCGGCGAGCCGGCCAGGCTCTTCAATTTCATTGAGAATGGCCATGAGTTCCGATGAGGTCACCCCCTTGAGGGAAAGGATCTTCTCGGTCTGCTCCCGCACGTTGCGCATCAGGGCTTCCACTTCTACAGTATGCTCACCGATGATCTGATCCGGCAGAAGTTCTATGGCAACTTCGAAATGAGGATCCTGTTCCAGGACTTCTTCGACTCTGGCCCTGTGCAGAGCCTGGACCAGGACTTTCAGTCTGCCGTCGGGCAACTTCAGGGTCCGCATGATCATGCAGACCATGCCGGTATCATAGAGGTCATCGATTCCAGGTTCGTCCACCGAGGCGTCTTTCTGCGTGACGAGCATTATCATCTTGTTTTTGGAAAGTGCGTCCTGAATGGCGCTTATTGATGACGGTCTGCCGACAAAAAGAGGGATAATCATATAGTTGAAAATCACCACATCCCTCACCGCCATCATGGGAAGGGTATCCGGGATATCACTGCTGTCAGCCTCAGAAACCTCTGCCGGTTCCGTTATAATGAGATCATCATCCAAGAATAGGTACTCCGTTTAAATCTGTATTTTTAAAGAAATCGACCTGAACCGGCCGACTGTTTCAGCGATTGCTTGGAAGTTAAGCATTAGCCTCCCTTAAGTCAAGTAAAACTCACCACATCCACCTCAAGGTCCTATACTGCCGATATTTTGTATTTTACCCCGAAGGTTTTATTATTGCAAAGGCTACGGCCATGAACTACATTATTTCGATTGCAGACAGGGTTGCAGGCCGCAATCCCTGGATCAATGGCAAATCCACCATTCAACACGGACTTAAGGAACCTGAAGCAGTATGCTTGGCGCCGAAGTATTTTTTGATATTTCATCATTCGACCACAAAGAGATTTTCCGGGAAAATTCAGCCGTGTGGGAGAGCCTGACGTTGCTTAAGGAATATATGATGGATCAGCGTTTTCTTCCCCTCCCCGAAGACATTGTATCAGGAGTGCCTCTCAGCCAGCCGATCGTGGTTGCAGGAAACGAATTCATACCGGCAGCCGGCTTTACCCTGGAAATCGGCAGCGTGACCAAGGGAGGACTCCGGATCTATCGCAACGGAGAAATCATCGAAGGCGCAAGTCTTATCATGGCAGGGGCTGTGTTAACAGGGAACAGGATCAGGATAGGCAGAGGGGCTCTGATAGAAACAGGGTC
>JBEPXR010000132.1:0-7169 GCA_041641775.1 Desulfobia sp.
CAGATCAGCCGTCTCGATCAGCTGCTGATTGTCACTCCTGCCGGTGATGACCAGATGGACGTTCGCCGGACGCTGCTCGAAAAGCGATTTTACCTCTGACCATTCCACCATCCCATAGTTGAGAAGGTAGGTGAATTCATCCAGGATCACCATCTGGAAATTGCCACTCATGATCTTCTCCCTGGCAAAAGCGAAGGCCTGCCTGGCCGAATCTTTTGCTTCCTCCCGTTTTTCCTTTTTGAAAAGAAAGCCGGTGCCTTTCACATGAAATTCGACATTGTCGGAAAGTCCGGCAAAACTTCTGGCCTCGCCTGTTTCCCCGTTCGCCTTGATAAATTGAATGATACAGACCTGCCAGCCGTGCCCCACGGCTCGCACGGCCTGACCAAAGGCCGCCGTGGACTTTCCCTTGCCATCTCCGGTGTAAAGGAGAATCAAACTCTTCTTCTGATTTGTCATAGCACATCCTGCCTGCAGCCGGATGAACCGTCACGGTATACTCCGTGATCAATTCTCTCCGACTTAATTCCAGCCTCCTTCGAAAATCATTATCTGCTTTTCGTAATAATCCTTGTTTTCCGGATCAAGCGTTATCGCCTCCTTTTCCTTTTCAATGGCCAGAGATGGGAAACCGTTGACATAAAAGGCCCTGGCCAGGGTATCGAGTATATACCCGGTGCGCTTGAGTTCCACCGCCTTCATGGCCAGAGTGAGAGCCCGTTCCGAATCAAGGAACTCCCTGTTCTCTGCGGTCAGAAAAAGCCAGGCCAGATTATTGAGAATATCCGGTTGCCTGGGGTCCAGCTCAAGGGCTTTCTCATAAGCCCTGATTGCCTCCCGCTCATTGCCTCTCTCCTGCTGCAGGTTGCCCAGCAGATGGAGCCAGACCGGTTTCTCGGCAGTCGGGGCTTCCCTGGCGTTCTCAGTATAAATCTTGGCTAAATGCTCCATGGGGGCACGTTTGAGCAGATCATCGGGCATCTTCCACATGGTAAAACCCGTTCCCAGCAGAATCATGAGGTAGAGGAAAAGGGCAAGATGGACCTTGCGGTGATGACGAGAGGGAAGGTCTTTTTCTCTTTCACAGGCGGCAAGGAAACTGACCCGCTGGGCTATGCTGAAATGATGCCAGCTTGGCAGATCTCTGATATTGCCGCTGAGCCAGGCCACTCTCTCCAGGGCACTGATAATCGGGCCACTGCCCTCCAGAGCGGAAAAGGCATGAATATCGGCCTGCCGTTCAAAATTTCTCATGAAAAAGGCAAAAATGAAACGGAAGTAGATTACCAGAAAAAGCAGCAGAGCCAGGGTAGACAGGAAAACCAGAACCGAATCCACCTGCTTGCCCAGCACATCGCTGATCCGGTAAAATATTTCCGAACTGAGCAGACCGTACATAAACAGGTAGGAAACCAGTTGGGCTATCAGGCCGAAACCAAGGAGCAGAAAAAGGTAGAGCTGAAGATGGTAGCGCCTGATGTGCCCAATTTCATGGGCAACCACAGCCTCTATTTCCAGTGCGCTCAAATTATTCAAGAGAGCCGGGGTCAGGAGGAGATATCTGAACTTTCTGATAATTCCCATGATTCCTGCTGTGACCATCCGACCCTCGAAAAGAGGCCAGATCATAATCTCGGCATACTTGAGACCTTCCTTTCTGCAGAAATTTTCGATCAGGGTTCTGACCGGACTGTTCGGTAAAGGGCTGCAACGCCAGAGGCGGGTTATAAGCCAGGGAAAAGTCAGGATAAGAACAAGAAAGAAGGAGAGAAAAAGCAGCCCCTCTCCCCAGGGAGAATTGAGAAAATTCTGGAAGCCGGGGAAAGGGATTAAAGCCAGACTGTCAAAAAAAAGAGAGATCAGCAACCAGGGTAGGACGATAGGCAGATTATTGGTAAGATTGGAACCGATAAAAGCCAGACGTGAATAGGTCCGGTCAAAGAGCATTTCATATTTTGTCCGGGCTGCTCCCCATACAATGGCCATGTAGCCGAAATACAGAGCAATTCCACCGAGATTGATAAGAAACGGCATACTATCAATTCCGGGAATTTGCGCAAAATAATACTGGCAGTCAAGAAAATAGACATCTACGGCTACCGAAGCAATGGATAGAACTGCCAGTTTCTGCTCCGCCTTGAAATAGGAAGAAACCCGCCTGATCCTGTCGTCCCTGTAGACGGAACGGACCAGGGCGTAGAAAAGGATAGCCTTCAGGAAAAAAAGCGAAAGTCCGGTGGGAAAGGGGAGTTGGGGAGTTTCGGGAATGGAGTTCGAGGTGAGAATGAAGATGACAACGATCAGGTAAATCAGATTATTGTAAATCATGTGGCCTTGTTTCGCTGCTCGACTTTAGAAGGAGGGCCTGCGTTCGTGAAGCTCATTATGCCTGTGAAAGCTGAGCAGCAACTCGGCCAGCTGTTTACGATTCAGCAGGTTCTTCTCAAGAAAATATTCTCCTATCTTCTTTTGTTTCTTCTTCTGCTGGCACAAAAGGTAAGCCACCTGTTTATCCGTGAGCAGTCCCAGGGATCTGGCCTCCTGGCCAAATGTCCTGGTCGCCTGGGAACAGTCCAGGATATAATGCACATCCCTGGAAGTCAGCCAGCCTTTTCTCCTGGCCAGCTCACCTATTCTGTAACGCTGCCGGCGCTGCCAGATCAGGGCTTTTACCAGGGAATGCCAGTCAATAACACCCAGGTAATAAAGGTAGTGGCCAAAAAGGAGTCGCCTTTTAGGAGGTCCGCCCCTTCTCAGCCGATCCCGCCTCTGTTCAAGGCCCCGATAATCAGCCGAAAACGGTCTGCTCTTCCTCGAGACTGAATGCCTGAACTGATTTCTCTCCCTGCAGGCAGATTTTCCGGACCGTCGATTTGCGCAATCCTCCCGTCGATAATTTTTCCCAAAACCGTGGTACCCGGCTGTGCCGGGACAAGAAGATCTCAGGCCGGATCGGTGAGCTGAATTATTTCTCCGATCGCGGCTTTGCAGATAAGCGCAGAGGGTTTCATAGGCATCTTTAACGGCGGGAAAGGTATGCTCCGGATGTTCATTACCTGGATCGGTCTGGCATCTCATCCGGTCGGGATGACTCTCCATGGCCCTTCTACGAAAGGCGCTCTTCACTCCCGTCATCTGGATATATTGGAGGAATTCCTGGGAAAAAGTGAGATCTGGACCAAAGATAATCCGGCAGGCCTTGAAAAGATCCTGGTCCTCGGTACCATGCTTCATCTGGATTTGCCAACTCCTAAACTGAGATATCTATCTTGCTTCCTTTCGTCTGCGGAAAACCCGAGCTGGACTTCCCCCCGCCCGGATTGCCTCCGGCAGCCCGGGCCCGGTCCAGGAGGTCCGATCTGATTGCAGCCAGAATTTTCTTGCTCTGCTCTGTCTGGGGAAAGGTGGTGAAGTGGGCTGCTGTCTGGCCTATATAGTCCTGCTTGAAATCGATCTTCATGACATCATCAAATTAACAATATCCTCATTGATCACAGGTCGACCTCATACTGCGCTGTATCCGTAATCTATCCGGTACCGGTCTGTCTGAGCACGCAGTTATCGAACTTCTGCAGCTTATTATGGGTAATAATGGCCCGCAGCCTGGATACATACTCCCCTCTCAATTCGCTGTATTGATCAAGATACTCAATTAATTTCAAAGGGTTATCAATAACCACCCTCCTTTCTCGAAACGTCTGATAAGGTCCCCTGGCCAGAGTCTTGAAGTAATCATCAATCGAGGAAATCAGATCATCATACTTCTTTATATAAATTCCTCTTCCGTCACGGCTCTCTTCGGCCTGGAGCCGTGCTTCAGACTGATCGAACGACCAGATGCCAAAGACATTGTTGGCTTCCAGAAAAAATCGCGAACTTCCCCAGCCCGTCTCTATTGCCGCCTGAGCCAGAATAATACTGGTGGGATGTGGTTCAAGCTTACTGATGAGCTCCTCATTGTCTGAGGCCCTGTACTCCTTCCGGAGTCGAGCCAGATAGCCGGCTTCCTCCTCACTCAACAACCCTCTGCCCATGAGCCTTCTTACTGTTGCCTGTTTGCGCCGCAATTTCTGCTTGCTTATCAGGATGGAAGGCAGAATCATATCAAAAAATTTCTTTTTCTTGACCGGGAGCGGCAACTCCTCCAGACTGACCACGTTCGTGTAGGTTATGGGGGCCACATAGGGGAGTTCGATGCTGACAATTCCGTCAGGGGAAGAAATTGATTTTTTCAGTATCCGGTAGTCCTCTTCCACGGTCTTCTTGGCCTTCGGCTTGCAGGCATAGACGGAAAACAGGACGGTAATCACTATGAGAAAGAGGGCAATAATATATCTCTGCTTCATGAACAGACTTTTCATTAACGGCTTCCCATTTTTCGACCTTGGGGGGTCAGAACCGATCAGACATTATCAAGCATATTTACCCTGCCAGAGATTACGTTCCTTCATGGTTTTGAGCAGCATATTGTTGAGCTCATATGAGCGCAGATTCCAGCAGGGTGCCAATTCTATTGTGGGATGACTGGTGCTCCAGAAACGATGGAGCACGACGTCCCGGGGGATGTGGCCAATCAGAGGAGCCAGTATAGCCAGATACTCCGCGAAAGTAAAGAGCTTGATCTCTCCCTCCCTGTGCATCGCGGCAAGGGGAGTGCCACGATTGACCACAAGATGATGGAACTTGATATAATCACAGCCCAGGCTGCACACCCGTTCAACTGTAGCCAGCATATCATCATAACTTTCCCCGGGCAGGCCCAGGATCAGATGGACCCCAAGGGACAGGGCGGAATGCTTTTTTACTTTCAGGGCTGCCTCTTCAAAATCGCTGTAGGTGTGGTTCCGGTTCAGAAATTTCAGGGTGGAATCATGAGCCGACTGCAGGCCCAGTTCAAGGAGTACCTCCTTATCCGATGAAATCCGGGCTTCGAGGGCAGCAAGAAAATCATCATCGAGGTAATCGGGACGGGTACTGACTATCATCCCAAGACAATCCTCTCCCGCTGCAGCCTCCCTGAGCATGGGCCCGAGCCTGTCCAGGGGCACGGCGGTGGTGGTTTCCTGCTGAAAGTAGGAAAAATATTTTTTATAGCCTCTCTGCCGTACAAATTCTTTTCCCTTCCGGAGCTGTTCGGCAATCGAATCATCACGGTTAAGGTAGTAGGGGGTAAAACTTTCGGCTGAACAGTATATACAACCGCCGCGAGCCCGGTTAGGACAGATCTGGCCGGCATCAAGGGTAATCTTACCTACAGCCTGGCCGTGTAAGGATCTGTAGTACCGATTAAAGCTGTTTATGGGATAGGTGGTAAAATGAACCAAATGAACAACTGTATGTTAGGAGTTACTGGTCGATCAATCTATACCTGACCACTCTTTTCTTTTAACTGATCCAGATACCTCTGCCTGATTGCGAGCAGTTCCCGGTCGTAACGGCCATCCCGAAAATCGGGAAAACTCCATTCAAAGGGCTGATAGCTTCCCGCCTTGTATCGTCCGGCCAGATCGGCATAGACACCACGACCCAGGTAGATTTTCTGGCCTGCCTCCTTGGCTGAGGCGAGCACCACCTTGTTGTGGTCAAGGTAACCCGCATCAAGATTGACCCGGCGATTACCCTCCAGGGCAAGATCTATCTCAATATCATTGCACTCTAACTTTCTATCGACAATTTCGACTGGATCCATGAGCTGATCAAAAGAGAAGAGAGAGCGAAAAAGGGATCCCCCCATCTCTGAATAGTAGTAATCGGTGACATCAAAAGGATGGGCCTCTCCTTCCAGATCGAGCCTCCCCCACCTCTCCTCCAGCAGTATTCTGGCTCTGGAAAGATAATCCGACGAAAAAAAAAGTACGGCTACAAAGTACTTGACTGGAACAGGTTGATGAAGTGTCGCCATGGAAAGAATTGATTTGCTGTCTGCGGGAAAACGCCCTCTTTGGACGAGAAATCAGTTTGAAACCGATGTCCGGGATATGCATTGCAGGGCCTCTTCCACAATTCTGGAGTCTACCCCCATCCCGCTGGTTATAAAAGTGTGCTGCTCTTCTGGGCTGAGCCGACGCCTGCTGTTTCCCTGTTCCCGGCCCCGGCAGCTCAGGGTTGAACCCTGAAGGTACTGATGCTGCCCCTGATAACATCTGGTAAGAACGGGATACGTCATCATCTCCCAGGCAAAAGAGCGCTCCCAGGCCCGGCTGTATGATGAACCGTCGAGGGGATTGATCTTGTAGGTAAGACGCAGTTTCCGGCTCCCCCCTGCCAGGGTGTGGAGTTCGATCTTTCTCCCTCCTTCAAGGGGGACCAGTTCAAGATCGTTAAAATCACGATTCACGGTAAGCGGCTCCGCAACCGGCAGTCGGCATGGTTCATGGATCAGGTAGCCAGGATCTATGAGAAGAAGGGAGCTGCCCTCAAAAATGACCAGAGCGCTGTGGGTATCCATACCGTAGTGACGGTCAGCCAGAATCGGTGCCGCCTCAAATCCCAGAAATCTCACCAGGGCGGTAAAAGCCGCAGTAAGGGAAAAACAGGTGCCGCCGGTGCCGAGTTCAAGGAAATCGGTGAGGAGTTCGTCAGGCATTCTTTTGGCACTGGCCGGACTTATTACCCGGTTCGACTTGATTATCTTGGTCAGATTTTCAAAGGGGATCCTTGAAAAAACGAGACAAAGCCTGGCCAGAAGTTTTTCTCTCCGATCCTTCGCAGGATCAAGGCCCCCATGGGCAAAAAAGCGGGTCGCCACCGACTTATCCTGGATAGTCAGGCAGGGGTGATCATGAACCTTCGACCCCACATCTATATTTTCCAAGTCTACTCCCTTTCCCCGTCTGCAGGACGGGGCTTGAATTCGAGCCCGGAAAGATCAACATCAGGGGTGGCTGGCTCGATTTTGAATTCCACCCGTCGATTCCGGGCTCTGCCTTCGGGAGTATCATTGCTTGCTATCGGACGGGTATCAGCATAACCATGGATAACAAAGCGATGGGAAGGGATTTCGAATTTTTGTTCAAGATATTCGATCACCGCCGCAGCCCTCGCGGCTGACAAGCCCCAGTTGCTCTCATAGGGACTTGCCTCCTCCCTCAGCGGTACATTGTCCGTATGGCCGCTCACTTTAATTTTCAACTTTTTATCCTCAACGATGCCCCCAAGATTATTCAGGA
>JBEPXR010000133.1:0-7167 GCA_041641775.1 Desulfobia sp.
AGGAATTTGTCCGGCTTATGAACTCGATCTCCCCTCTTATTGCGGGGGAATAGTGAAGAGAGCAGGTACCTTGAAAATTCTGGCCGTACTGCTGGTGCTCACAGCCGCAGCCTTCGCTTTTCATCACCTGGCTTCTGCCCCGGAAAATGCGGTTAACAGCGATCAGGACCGGGCTTCCTCCAGGATTCAGACTTCCGGCGAGGTGGTCATCGAAGCCCGGGAGAAAGCCGCAGGAAGGCTCAGGACCCTGGACAACGGTACGGTATTGGGAGGGCGGCCTGCCATGCCCCCTCAGGTAAGGATTTCCGATCCAGCCCTGGCCCGGGTTGAAACTGTTGCAGACAATCTGACCGTGCCCTGGGATATGGAGTTCACCAAGGACGGCAGCCGACTCTTTTTCACCGAACGGCCCGGGCGAATCCAGGTCGTCAGTTTTACCGGAGACAAGCCCGTGGTCAGTCTGTGGCTGAAACGTCCGGAGAAGACGCTGCACTGGGGGGAAGGGGGCTTGATGGGTCTTGCCCTTCATCCCGATTTCGGGTCCGGAAAAAAGGACCGGCAGGGGAAACCGCTGGACTGGATTTATCTTTCCGAGACCTATGGTTCAACCAGAAAGCCGGGCAATCGGATTCTCAGGGTCAGAAAGGTTTCCGGCACAAACGGGGGTAAACTGGAACAGGAGGTTCTTATCGACAATATCCCGGCTGCCTCCTTTCACAACGGCTCCCGCCTGGCCTTCGGACCGGACGGCATGTTGTACGCCACCACGGGCGATGCCGGGAATCCCGAACGTGCCCAGGATCTGACTTCGTGGTCCGGCAAGATCCTGCGGCTGACTCCGGAAGGGAAGCCGGCCCCGGCCAATCCTTTTTCCGGGGAAGGAGCCAGACCCTATATTTATTCCTACGGACACCGCAACCCCCAGGGGCTGGCCTGGCACCCTGACACTGGAGACCTCTATGCCTCCGAGCACGGGCCTTCCGGTGAATTCGGCCTCGGAGGTAATGACGAGATCAATCTGATCCGGAAGGGGGAAGATTACGGTTGGCCAAAGACTGTGGGCGCCCCCGGTGTCAAAGGCATGAGTGACCCCCTGCTTCTCTTTCCAGACCCGCATCTGCCCCCAGCCGGGATGGCCTTTTTCACCGGTGAAAGACCAGATGAGTGGTCGGGCAGCCTCTTCACCGGCAGTCTCCGCGGAGAACTCCTCCTGCGGGCCGAAATTGACTACACCGGTTCCGGACCTGTGGTGACCAGGATCGAACGCCTGTTTGAAACCGATTATTTTGCCGGGACATACGGGCGCATACGGGCTGTTGCCATGGGCCCGGACGGCTATCTGTATTTCGCAACCTCGAATCGGGACGGGCGGGGAAGGCCTAAGGAAAATGACGACCGGATCATGAGACTGGTTCCAAGCCGCTGAACCTGACTGACAATCTCAGAGAATAAAAGTGCTGCCGTAGACTCGCAGCGGTAATTAACTGCTACAAAAAGCCTTACAACTTTTATACCCTGTGTGGAGGATCATATTTAACCGGCTGAAGGAGCTGAAGAATATATTGTACCGGTTAGACAAACCGGAAGGGGGAAGCTATGCAGGCACGTGGCCCGCTGATGATAGAACATCGTCTCATCGAGCGAATGATTGGCCTCATCGAGAATACTCTGGGAGAAATAGAATCGACAAACTCGGTCGATTGCGATTTTATCGACACGGCAGTTGACTTTATCCGGGTGTATGCCGACAGGACGCATCACGGCAAAGAGGAGGATATCCTGTTCCGGGATCTTAAGAAGAAGCCTTTGTCCGAAGAGGATCGGAAAATGATGGATGGACTTATCGAGGATCATGTCTATGGACGTCAGACCACCAAGGCTCTGGAGCAGGCCAACACCCGGTATCGGAACGGAGATCAGGATGCCCTGGACGACATCTCCGGCAGACTCAGCGATCTGGTGAATTTTTATCCCCATCATATAGAAAAAGAGGATAAGACGTTCTTTCCGGCCTCCAGAAACTATCTGACGGATAAAGAGGACCAGGCCATGCTGGAAGAGTTCCGGGAATTTGACCGGAAGATGATCCATGAGAAATACGAATCCGTGATCAAGTGGCTGGAGAAGAGCCGGTCTGCCTGAATGAGGGCGACACATTCTGAGTCGGAAAAACAGGGCCTATGATAAATGCGAGGACAGCCGGAGAGAAGCATGGCTGATAAAAAACAGTACGATCTTATCGTAATTGGTGCCGGTTCAGGAATGGCGCTTGCCGAGTACGCCGCCTCGAGTCTTGGCTGGGAAACCGCCATCGTGGAGAAGGGACCCATGGGCGGCACCTGCCTCAACAGGGGCTGTATCCCTTCCAAGAGATTGATCCACAGCGCCGATGTAGCTGAGACGGTTCGGCAGTCCTCCCGGTTCGGAGTGCGGGGAGAGATAAAGGAAATCGATTTCGACGCCATTGTCAGGAAAACCAGCGACCATATTGACAGGCAGGCTGCCCGGGCGGAAGAATCAATGAAGTACCAGGAGATCATGGAATACTATAAGGGGGAGGCAGTGTTTATCTCACCCCATACTTTGCAGGTCGGTGATGGGACGATCTCTGCCCGAAGGTTTGTTATCGCCGCCGGCTGCCGGCCCCGCATCCCTGTCATCAAAGGACTTTCCGAGGTCGATTTCTGGACCAGCACCGAAGCCCTGCGTCCTTCTTCGCAACCTGATTCGCTGCTTATCATCGGCGGGGGCTATATCGCCGCGGAGATGGCCCATTTCTATGGGGCGCTGGGAACCGAGGTCACCATTGTTCAGCGTTCCCCTCGGCTGCTCAGCAGAGAAGATGAGGATGTGTCAAGGGTCTTCACCGAGATCTTCTCGGAAAAATACCGGGTGCTGACCGGAACTACGATAAATGAGGTCTCTGAGACAGGGGAGGGGCGCATAAAAATTTATGCCACCGGTGAATCAGGCGAGGTTTTCGAACTGGAAGCGGACAGGCTCCTGGTTGCCACCGGTCTGCAGCCCAACAGCGATATCCTGGGACTGGAACATACTGAAATGGAAATGGATGAGAAGGGATATGTCAAAACCGATGAATACCTGGAAACCGCCCAGGAAGGTGCCTGGGCTCTGGGGGATATCATTGGCAGGGCTCCTTTCAAGCATGCCGCTAACCGGGAGGCCAGGATTGTGGCCCACAATCTCACCGGCGGGCATAAGATTGCCATGGATTACACGGCAATGCCCCATGCCATTTTCAGCTCACCCCAGGTGGCGGCGGTGGGCCTCACCGAACAGGGGGCCTCTTCTCTGGACCTGGATTATGAGGTCCGGAGATTTGCCTTCACTGATACCGGAATGGGGGACGCTATCGGGGCGGACCGGGCTTTCGTCAAGTATATTCTCCTTCCTGAAGAAGGTAGGATTGCGGGCTGTCATATCCTGGGCCCCCAGGCTCCGGTCCTGATTCACGAGGTCATAGTTGCCATGATGACCGGCGGACAGAGTATCGATGCCATCCTTACCGCCATCCATATCCATCCCTCCCTTGCGGAAGTGGTGCAGTGGGGCCTTTAAGGAAGGAGTCAGTTAGAAGACTACTGCCTGGCAGAGTTTTTCGACAGTCTCCTCCTGATCCGGCAGAAAGCAGACGACATTCTCCCCGCCCGCCCGCAATCTCAGTTTTTGCAGGGCCTCTTCTGAAAAAGAAGCGAAGACGCCTGTCTTGAAGAAGGCGTTTCTGGTTCTGGGCTCATAAAGGGGGGGGTAATCAGGGGGAAGTGTCTGCCGCATTTTTCTCTTTATCCCCTGCAGATCGGCGGATGGGAGGAAGTCTGGTAGATAGCGCTTACCGGTGCGTAGCCAGTCGAAGCGCAGGATATCCTCGATCAGGTCCCGGTCTTGATCTTCCCGGGTTAGCTGGCAGAGCAGTTTAGCCATGAACTCCTGGGTTCTGGCAAAGCTGAAAAAATTTTCAGCCAGGCAGAGGTCGAGAAGCCTGTCGAAAAATTCATACCCCTCCCTGTTTTTTTTTATATAGCGAAAGAAAGCATCGAAGTATCGATTATTATAAAAGGCCTCCACACATTGGCCGAACCAGTAAAGTCTGTTCAATTCCCGATGGGAGAGCCACCCGGTGGAAAGAATTTGATAGGGAGGCTCCTGGCAATATTTGAGTTCATAGGCCATGGCTTTTTCCCTGATCGGGGTACGGGGCAGGACCTTGAGAAGCCCCATCTGGATATAATGGGCGGGGCTCTGGAACGCTAGGTTGAACGACCTGCGAAAGGTCCTGGCATCATCGTAGGGCAGACCCAGGATGAGGTCAATGTGGAGATGGATATTGTTTTTCTTTCCCAGTCGTCTGACGGCTGCAAGGGATGTATCCGGATCACTTGCCCGGTTTATGGCCTCCAGGGTAGCCGGGTTGGTTGACTGGAGGCCGATCTCGAACTGGAATTTCCCGGGTCGGACTGTCTCCAGAAAGGAAAACTGCTCGTCGGTAAGGAGATCAGGGGCAATTTCGAAGTGGAAAACCGTCCCTGCCGGATTATCCTGGAGATGGCGCCAGATTTCCAGACTTCTTGTTGCCGACAGGTTAAAGGTTCGATCCACGAAGCGGACTATTTGGGGTTGGTGGGCAAGGAGGAGATCAAGGTCCTTTTTGACGTCGATTATATCTTTGCTCTCAATTCCGGTATCCTTGGCGGAGAGGCAGTAGCTGCAGGAAAAGGGACAGCCCCGGGAGGTTTCATAGTAAACGTTGCGATTGGCCAGTTGTGTGGAGAAATCGTTTTCCCTGTAAGGGAAAGGAAAAGATGTGTTTTTTCCGGCCTGGTACTCTCCAGCTACTTTCCTCGATTCCAGGTCACGGTAAAAGCGGCCTGGAAGTCCTTCCACCGGGCCGAGAGCTTTACTGCAGCGAGACGGAATCTCCTCTTCACCAAAACTTTCCGCCTGGGGTCCACCAAGGACGATGGGGAGATTTGGCTTGACTAAGGTAAGGTCTTTAATTAGTCTTTCGATAAGGCGGGAATTCCAGATATATACGGAAAAGAAGATGGCGTCGGTATCAAGTTCCGTTAAGTGGAGCAAGATGTCGAAGTACGGTTCATTGATGGTGAACTGGCTTATCCTGACTTGGCAGCCGGGAATCTCCATCTCCAGGGCCTCCCGGAGATAAAAGAGGCTGAGGCAGGAATGGCTGTAGCGGCAGTTGAAAGCTATCAGGTCGAAGCGCATAGCCATACCAGGGAAGATTGAAACTCAGGGACGCAGCCGGCAGAGATCTGGACAGAAGGAAACGGAAGTTTCGGCTGGACTGGATGGTGAGTGGAGAGTAAACGGTCGATTTTTATAGCCGAAACGCAGATAGTTCCGTTTTCCATAGTAATATGCAGCGGGTAAATAATTGATTTACTGACCTACACAACCAGGCTGTGAGGTTCGCAGTACCGGAATGTAACCGAGAAATGGTAACCTATATAGAAAAACTGGGTGACTCCGCCCTTTATTATATCCGTGACACCGGCAGAATGGGACTTTTTCTGGTCTCTGCCTTTCTGGGTATTTTTGCCAGACCTTTTCGTTTCCGGGAGGTGGTCCGGCAGGTCAAAATGATCGGTGTCGATTCAATTACGGTAATTTTTTTCACCGCCATTTTCACCGGCATGGTTTTAGGGCTTCAGGGGTATCATAGCCTCAGACAATTTGGTTCGGAGAGTATGCTGGGTTCGGCTGTCTCCCTGAGCCTTATTCGGGAGCTGGGGCCTGTCCTCACTGCCCTGATGGTAATCGGCCGGGCCGGCTCCGCCATGTGCGCTGAAATAGGAATAATGCGGAACTCCGAACAGCTGGATGCTCTGGAGTGCCTGGCAGTGGATCCCTTTCGTTTCCTGATAACTCCCAAGTTTCTGGCCACCTTGATCTCCATACCAGTTCTGGTTCAGTTTTTCAATATAGTCGGTATCGGCGGCGGTTATTTTGCCGGGGTCGTACTGCTGGGGGTAAATCCCGGCGCTTTTTTCTCCGGCATCGAGCAGAGCGTGGTCAATGCCGACATCAAGCTGGGCATCATCAAATCCTTTGTCTTCGCATTGCTTCTGGTCTGGATCTGCACGGGACGGGGGTACTATGTCCATCAGTCAAGACAGGGAGGATTCGGGGCCGAGGGGGTCAGCCGGGCCACGACCGCGGCGGTGGTCCTGGCTTCCATATCTGTTCTGATCTGGGATTACCTGATAACCGCGATTATGATGTAGGAATAGGCATACATGTCTGAAACCGTCATAGAATTTAAGGGGGTAAGCAAAACCTTTGGCAGCCAGCATGTCCTCAAGGATGTCGATATCTCCTTTGCCAAGGGACAGAGCACGGTTATTGCCGGAGGCAGTGGTCAGGGCAAGAGTGTGACTCTCAAGCTTATCCTCGGTCTGATGACCCCTGATGCCGGCGAGGTGCTGGTCGGCGGCAGGAATGTCGTCGATATGTCCAAAGGCAAGCTCAAAGAAGTCAGGCAGAGGTTCGGGGTGCTTTTTCAGGGAGGCGCGCTGCTCGATTCACTGAGTGTCTATGACAACGTCGCCCTCCCTCTCCGGGAACGCTCTTCGTTGGGGAAGAAAGCTATATATGAGCGGGTAAATACCATGTTGTCTGAACTCGAACTTGAAGGTCACGGCGACAAGTATCCGGCTCAGTTGAGCGGTGGGATGGTCAAGAGAGTGGGGCTGGCCAGGGCCTTGATGCTGTCTCCTGAGATAATGCTCTTTGATGAGCCGACAACCGGCCTTGATCCCCATATAACCCTTGATATCTATCGCTTGATGTGTAAGACCCAGGAAGAATTCGGATACACCTCGATAATTGTCAGCCACGATATCCCCAAGATTTTCAATCTGGCGGACACGGTCGTGATGCTGAACCAGGGCGAATTCCAGATATTCGACAACCCTGAAGAGATTCAGCTGAGCACTGATCCGGAGATCAGCACATTTGCCAGAGAGACTATGGGGAAGATTTATTTCAGCACAGAGATGGAAAAGAGCTTATGAAAAAAGTTAGCGCAGAACTGATTGTCGGTCTTTTTCTGATTGCAGGTTTCCTGGTGTTTGCCTATATTTCCATGCAGTTTGGTGAGTTCGCCTGGCTGACCAAGGGCAATCGTTA
>JBEPXR010000134.1:0-7117 GCA_041641775.1 Desulfobia sp.
GGAGTAAGTTTTTACCAGATCAATGGCCTTGATTATATGTTTTTCGGTGGACATCAATTGGCCGTTGTCATTAAAGGAGTAGAGAGGAAGATCTTCAGTCCCCGAAGAAACATTTCCACCGAAATCGCTGTAAGAATCAGTCCCATCAGGTGCTGTAGGGCGCTGAGGCCTTTTTCCCCAAGCATCTTGTCCAGACTGGAGGAAAAGATCAGAATGGCACTGGTAAGGATCCATGCCGTGAACAGGGCCAGCAGCCATATCGGCCAGCGTTCCGGATTCTGGCCCATGAGAAGCATGACGGTGGCAATGGCTGAAGGGCCGGCGATGCAGGGAATGGCCAGAGGCACAATCAAAGGTTCTTCCTTGGCAGAATGTTGAAACATATATTGGGGTTCACCAAAAATCATTTTAATGGCTATCAGAAATAAAATTATGCCGCCGGCGACCTGCAGGGCGGCCTCGGATATTTTAAGTAGTTTCAGCAAAAAAGATCCTGAAATCAGGAAAAACAGTAAAACGGCCAAGGCAATCAGCATTTCCCTGACAATGATCCGCTTCCTGCTCTCGGCCGGCATTTCCCGAAGAATGCACAGAAATATGGGAACGTTGCCGAAAGGATCCATCACCAGAAAAAGGAGGACGGTTGCTGAGAGAAAAGACATTGATTGAGCACAGTCTTGCTTTATTGGTTCGTGGGATCCGGCCCGGTTCTTTTCAACTGATTCAAACAGACAAATCAATATACTAGAAATACGTAAATAGACAAGATTATATGATCAACCTTTGTAACCACAGCGATTTCTATCTTATGATTATAAGTCGGAATATGGTATATTCCTCAGAACGTATTTCCTCTCGCTAAGGCGTCGAGACCGTAAAGGTTATTGAAGTTTTTCTTTACGTCCTCGGCTTCTCTGTGAGAGCAATTCATCACTGGGAATCCAGAACTCAAAATAATGAAATATGCCTGTTTATCAACGTAAGGAAATAGAAATCCTCCTGGGAGAAATTAAACAGGGAAAGGTCCATCCCGTCTACCTGCTGCATGGTGAGCGCTATTTATGCAGGAGAGTTGCAGATCGTCTGATTACTGCCCTGAAGAAAGAAAGGGGGGAAGATCAGGTCAATGTAAAGCGGCTCGAGGGAGAGAAGGAAGATGCCGTTCGCATTGTCAATCTTCTTAAATCCCATAGTCTCTTTGGTGGCAGGGAGATAATCAGGATCATGGACTGCGGGCTTCTTTCCTCGGGGGAAAAATCGCCCCGGGCTTACTGGGAACAGGTGGTAAAAGCTAGGGCCGTCAATAACGAGAAAGGAATGGCTTGGAATCTCTCCAGGCTTCTTGACCTGGCAGGACTGGATAATCCCGGAGACCTTAACGATTTCGAAAGCGCCCAATGGCAGAAAGTGTTCGGATTTGCCAAACCCGGGAACCTCGCGTGGCTCAATGATATCGTTATAAAAGAAGGGCAGTCTTCCTTTGCCAAAACAGACCAGGAACAGGAGCTCATTACATTTCTTGAAAAGGAGCGGTCGATCAACAATGTGCTGCTGATGGTCAGCGAAGAAGTTGATAAACGTAAGAAACTGTACCGGGTTATAGGCAGAAAGGGGGCGATTGTTGATTTTTCCACTCCGGCCGGGGAAAACCGTAGCGCCCGTAAAGAAAAGGAGGCGGTGATTCGGGAACTGATCTCGGGAACCCTTCGCCAAATGGGAAAGAAGCCTGGCAGGACCGTACTGGAAAACCTGATCGAGAGGGTAGGTTTTCATCCGGTGGCTGCGGTTCTCGAAACGGAAAAGCTGGCCCTGTATTGTGATCAGAAGAATGTCGTAGAAGCTGTTGATGTCGATGCCGTGGTGGGGCGTACCAGGGAGGAGGCCGTTTTTGAACTGAATGAGGCGGTAGCTGAACTGGACCTGACCCGTTCCCTTCTTCTGGTCAACAGGCTCATGGATCAGGGTTTTCACCCTCTGGCCATTGTCTCCTCTCTACGGAAGACGCTGCGCAGGTTTTTATATATCCGTTTTCTCGAGGAGCAGCCGGATTCGCCCTATATCCCGGGACAGAACTATGAATCTTTCAAGGCAGGGTATCTGAATCAATTGAAAAATACGCGCTTTGCCGGCTCGATATTTTTAAAAGGGCATCCTTATGCCCTGTACAGATCATTTACTCAGGCTGAGAAACTGAGTGGCTCTTTTCTGCGAAAAGGCCTCGAGGAACTCCTGCGGGCCGAATACCGACTCAAGGGTTCGGGAGTCAGGGGAGATCTTATTCTGGAGGATTTTTTCTTCTCCTTTCTCACTGGACAAGAAGGGCATTAGGGTTTACTGTTTGCAGTAGTATGAAAATCAGTACGAATATCAAAGACAATAAATTAAAAAAAACAACCAGAGAGCCTCTTATAGAGTAGCAGAATTATGCCTGAGAGAGGAACCGAAGAAAGCATAGTTGTAGAAGAAAAAGAACAGGTAGAGGAACCTCCTCGTTACAAGGTTCTCCTGCACAATGATGATTATACAAGCATGGATTTTGTGGTGATGGTTTTAGAAAGTGTTTTTCATAAATCAACGGCTGAAGCCACAAAAATAATGCTTAACGTCCATCAGCAAGGACTGGGTCTGGCAGGAATATATACCAGGGAAATAGCTGAAACAAAAATAAATATTGTTCATGATATGGCCCGGAAAAATGAATACCCTCTGCACTGTTCCATGGAAAAGGTGTAGCCATGATTAGTCATAAAGTAGAGATAGCATTGGTAATGGCCATACGGGAGGCCAAAAAACTCCGTCACGAGCATGTCACCGTGGAGCATCTCCTCTACGGTCTGTTATCGGATGATTTTGCGGAAAGCATTATTGAAGGATGCGGTGGTAATCCCGAAAGTCTGAAGAAAAAATTGGAACAGTTCTTCCGGGTTCATGTCCCGGTAATCGAGAGCGCTACTGAACACGATCCTGTGCAGACCATGGGATTTAACCGGGTGCTCCAGCGCTCCATAGCGCATGTCCAGAGTTGTGGAAAAAAGGAAGTGGATTCAGGCGATGTACTGACCTCGCTCTTTGCCGAGCAGGATTCTTTTGCCGTTTACTATCTCGTTCAGGAAGGTCTGACTCGTCTTGGGGTGATGGAATATATCTCCAGGGAAAAGGAACCGGCGGCAAAAGAGGAGTCTCTTTTCGAAAAAAGAGAAGAAGAGGGCCAGAAGAGCAAGCCGCAGACCGCGCTGGAAAAGTATACCATTAATTTTAACCGCAAAGCGGCTGCAGGTCTCATCGATCCTCTGATCGGCAGAAAAGAGGAACTGAAGCGGGTAATGCAGATCCTCTGTCGGCGCCGCAAGAACAATCCGTTGCTGGTGGGTGAACCGGGAGTCGGTAAAACTGCTATTGCCGAGGGTCTAGCTCTGCAGATCTATGAAGGGGCGGTCCCTGAACCATTGGCAAAAGTGAAACTCCACCAGGTCGATATGGGTGTTCTGCTTGCAGGGACCAAATACCGCGGAGATTTTGAAGAACGGCTTAAGGCCATTGTCAGTGAAGTAGAAAAAGACCCGGAAGTTATTCTGGTCATCGATGAAATTCACACCGTAGTGGGAGCAGGGGCAACCAGCGGCGGGAGCATGGATGCTTCCAATCTTCTGAAACCGGCTCTCCAGGCGGGTACTCTGCGCTGTATCGGCTCGACCACCTATGAAGAGTACCGCAACAACATCGAGAAGGATCGGGCCCTGTCCCGGAGGTTCCAGAAGGTGGATATTGAAGAGCCTTCCATTGATGAAACGGTCAGTATCCTGAAGGGCCTGCAGCAGAGATATGAGGACCATCATCGAGTCAAGTTCTCCAAGAGATCGATTAAGACCACCGCGGAACTGGCAGACCGTTATCTTACAGAGCGTTTCCTGCCGGATAAGGCTATTGACGTCATGGATGAGGTGGGAGCTTCCTATCGTCTGCAGGCGGGCAAAAACGGTAAAGTCAAAACCATCAATGTTCGTGATGTTGAGTCGGTGATCGGCCGTATGGCCAGAATACCGGCGAAGAATGTGTCATCTTCTGACGTGGCCCAGCTCAAAAATCTAGGCGAGAGACTGAAACTGCAGATTTACGGTCAGGATCACGCTATAGACTCTCTGGTAACAGCTGTCAAGCGAAGCCGGGCTGGATTGAAAGAGCTGGAAAGACCGACAGGTTCTTTTCTTTTTGCCGGGCCCACCGGCGTTGGAAAGACGGAGGTGGCAAAGCAGCTGGCATCGACTCTCTCTATTCATTTTGAACGATTCGATATGAGCGAGTACATGGAGAAACATGCCGTTGCCCGCCTCATAGGAGCGCCCCCCGGCTATATCGGTTTTGATCAGGGCGGACTCCTGACGGATGCCATTAAGAAGCATCCTCATTGTGTCCTGCTCCTCGATGAGATCGAAAAGGCCCACCAGGATATCTTTTCCATTCTACTCCAGGTAATGGATCATTCGACCCTCACTGATAATTCCGGCCGGAAGGCGGATTTCAGAAATGTCATTCTCATCATGACCACCAATGCCGGGGTAAGGGACATGACCGGTCAGCCCATCGGTTTTGTTTCCAGTAAAAAAGGTAAGGAAGACAAGGAAATCAAGAATCTTTTCTCCCCTGAGTTTCGAAATCGCCTGGACGCCATCGTGACCTTTAATGCACTTGACATGGTGATTATGGAAAAGATCGTCGACAAGATGATCTTCGAACTGGAAGCCAGACTGGCTGAGAAAAAGGTCACCATTTCACTCACGGAGGCAGCCAGAAGCTGGCTGGCCTTGAAGGGATATGATCCTGATTACGGAGCCCGGCCGATGCGCAGGCTGATCATGACGGAACTCGGGGACCGTTTGACAGACGAGATCCTGTTTGGCAAGCTCAGCCAGGGAGGCCATGTGTTGATCGACCGTGATGAAGAGGACTTTATCTTCTCCTATGAGGAGTGATCTCGATTTGGCAATATTAAGGGTACATTGAAAAATTAGACATCTGGTTCGAGGACAAGGTACGGTAAAAAAAGCGCATCATATCAGGTATATGTGAGCATTTTTCTTTTAACCGTACCTTCGGTACGTTCTGGCAGGGAAGGTGACGAATCCATGCCAATGTCCGTGACACAGTAATGGGGCCATAGGGCAATTTTCAAGGTTCCTTAAGATTTTGGCAAGTAAAGGGGAGCAGGCTTGAGAACTCATCAGTCAGCTTAGTTGGAGTGATAGCAAGGTTGTATTCGGCTCCCGATTCTGTCGGCTTGAGCCGAAATTCTTGTGGATGGTTATTAATTATTAAACAGAGGAGATTATATGCTGGTAAACAGAAAAATTTATGTAACCGTAGGGCTGATCATGTCCCTGATCTTTCTCGGCTGCTCGGATCAGTCAGAGAGCAAGGCGACGAAAGAGAGTAAGGAAAAAACCGGGCACAGCGAAACTGAAACCGCCAAGGCCAAGTCTTCTTCCGAGAACGGAGTCATAAAGGGAACTGTTCTGGAAACCTTTGAGAGCGGGGGATATACCTACCTCAAGCTGGATACTGGAGAAGAGGAAGTCTGGGCTGCCACCGCCAAAGCGGATGTGCAGCAAGGCGAATCCGTCGAGCTTATGCCCGGCCCTGTCATGAAAAATTTTCATAGCAAGTCATTGAACCGGACTTTCCCTGAAATCATTTTCTCCGGCGGTGTCAAAGGGGCCGAAAGAAAGCAGTCTTCAGTCATGGGGGATCCTCATGGTCAGGGTTCATCGGAATCTGCCGACCAGCAGGCCTCCAGCTTTGAAGGTGCTTTGAAGTCGGAAGGAATGGGCGGTATGTCTTCGCCGGCACCAGGCACCGGTACCGGCGCGGAAAGCGGCGGAAGCCAGCAAGCGGTAACCTCTGCTCAGGACATCTCCGTAGAAAAGAGTTCGGCGGAAAATGGTTATACCATTGGCGAGATCTATAAAAATGCCGGAGAACTTGACGGGGAAAAGGTCAGTGTCAGAGGCAAAGTCATGAAGGTTTCTCCCAATATTATGGGAAGAACCTGGATTCATCTCCAGGACGGCACCGGAAATGCCATGAAGAACACCCATGACCTGGTTTTTACTTCCACGACTACCCCGAAGACCGGCGAAATAGTCGAAATGGAAGGTGTTCTGGCCAAAGACAGGGATTTCGGGGCAGGGTACAAGTACGATGCAATCGTGGAGGAAGCAGAAGTCGTCGAGTAGGCGGGATGAAGACGGCGGTTATCGGTCCGGGTGCGCTGGGCACTCTTCTTGCCGCCAGATTGTCGGTGAAAACCGGTCGGAAGGTCTGGCTGCTTGATCATGACCGACAAAGAGCGGCTAAGCTTGGAAGCACCGTCTTTTTTCTGGAAAATAACCACGAGCACGAAGCTGCGGTTGCTGTAACCGCGGATCCCGGCGAAATAGACAGGGCAGACTTGATTCTGCTCTGTGTTAAATCTTTCGCAGTAGGGGAGGCTCTGGCTGGAGCCTCCCCCCTTTTTCATTCCGGAAGCCTTCTGATTGCCTTTCAGAACGGTATCATACATCCTCAAATTATAAGACGGGCCTCTCTCCCAGGATACGCGGCCTATGGCGTGACTTCGGAAGGAGCCACGCTCCTTGGTTCCGGAAAGGTGAGCCACCGGGGCAAGGGCTGGACCTCTCTCGGTTTTCTTGAGGAAACGGGTCGAGAGGGATGGCAGAGACTCGAAGAAGCCGGCGGCCACCTCTTCCAAGCGGGCTTCGCAAATGCCACGGTGAGCGATATCAAACATCATCTCTGGAGGAAGCTGCTGGTCAATGCGGGGATCAACGGTCTCACGGTGATCTATGACTGTAATAACGGTGGACTTCTGGCAGATCCCCGTGCCAGGGAGTTGATGGCAGAAGCGGTAAAAGAGGGAGCTGCCGTAGCCAGCGCCGCGGGAATTGATCCGGGTCCTGATCCGGTGGCCTACACCGAGGAAATCTGCCGGATGACCTCTGAAAATATTTCCTCCATGCTTCAGGATGTCCGCCGGGGGAAACCAACTGAAATTTCAGCTATTAACGGCGCCCTGGTTGAAGAGGCCAGGCACCTGGGATTAGACGCTCCGGTTAATCGTATG
>JBEPXR010000135.1:0-7116 GCA_041641775.1 Desulfobia sp.
AACCAACAACTTACAATCAACCATTCTATTCAGAAAAATACTGGACTTGATAGATCTGGACCTCCGGCTTGCCTGTCTGCCAGTAATCCGGAGGAAGACCGGCTTTCAGGCAGAGGTTGTTCAGGAAATCTTCAGGCTCCGGGAGCTTTTCCCAGACCTGCGGCAGAAAGGTCGAGCTTTTCATCCCGGCCCGGATAATCACTCCGTCGATACCGGGTCGGAGTTTCTTCAGCAGACCATCTCCGTCCCGGTACTCGAGAGGCTGCGGGGCGGTGAGGATACTCACCTCTATCTCTATCCGGTTCAGTTCCTCAGGTTTGAGAGGCTGGAAGCGTGGGTCGCTGAAGGCAGCCTGGACGGCGTTTTGCCTGACCCCGTCAGCTATAGTGGCTGTCGGCATGATATTGCCTATACAGCCCCTGAGTTCTCCTTCTCTGGTCAGGGTGACAAAGGTGCCCCGCTTCTGTTCATAGGTTTCGTCTCGCAGGTTTTCTTCAAGATCCGTCTTTTCCCGGGATGATACTTCCAGGCCAAGCTTCTCGGCGATAGTCTGCCGGGCCAGGGCCAGAAGCACCCCACCCTGCTTTTCCGTCAGATTCCCTGATTCCTGTTTGTTTTCCATATTGACTCCTCCTTTTTTTTTCCTCAGTCAGTTCGTACAGGGCGATGGTTGCGTACCCTACCACTCTGTCCCGGGTGCCGGCGGTATCCCCGCTGTTGGAGTAGTGGATGAGGTGGGGCTGCCAGTTCTGGTTCCGGCAGAGTTGAATGAGCAGTTTTAATGGATAAAGGCCGCAGGCCTGGTTAAGCCCGGGCTCGAGCTCATCGCCCTCGAGGTTGAGAATGTGTCCTATGGTTTGTCTGTCCTTTTTGACAGCCGATTCATATTCGAGGTAGTGGCTGAGATCGGTGCTCACCACCAGTAGGGTGCCACTGTCGATATAGTCAGTCAAGGTTCTGCTCAGCTGGGTGACGTCTCCAGGACCCAGAATGATCGGGACCAGTTCGAAATCTTCCAGATAGTGCTGCAGGAAGGGGAGTGGGACTTCAAGGGAGTGTTCCCTCTGATCAGTCTCAAGAGTAAGTTTGCGGAAGAGGGAGGACCGGGAGACCAGTCGACGGGCATCCTGATCTAGCGGGACGTCCCCAAGAGGTGTCTGATAGGAGCGGTACCGGCTGATTCTGCCGTAAATGGTGGTAAGATGATGGTCAGGGCCGATCAGGATAACTTTTTTGAATTGGTTGGGCCTGAGAACAAGGGAAGCGTGGGCAGCTGTAAGTCCGGAATACATATAGCCGGCATGGGGCAGGATGAGAGCTCGGAGTCTTTTTCCCGGGAGAGGGGAAGCGGGTTTTTTAACCCTGCTGTCCAGATCCTCCAGATTATTGACCAACTCTTCGGTATCGGCCGGATAGAAGATTCCGGCCCAGGATGGATCTCTGCTCAGTGTATCGGCACCGGCAGGGTGTTCCAGGCTAAAAAAGAAAAACAGGCCTGCCAGAAAGAAGAAGTACAGAGGAAGAATGGTCTTTCCCATAAGATGACAAGCCGGTTTTGCTTGACAGATTTTTGCCGCACGTTTTATGATTGGGTCTCGATATACTGTCATATGGCCTTGAATTGTGCTCCCGACCTGTCTCAGGTTTGGGTTTTTTTATGTATATAGTATATAATACGTAATTATCACGGATCAACAGTATTGTCGGAAGGGGATTCCGAACCGGCAATCTGCAGCAGACTCCTTATTTTTACGGTATTATCTGGAGAAAGGTACCTGATGGCATATTTGTATACCTTCCTGCTTTTGTTTGGTTTCTGGCTGGTGTTGTCCGGCAAGTTCGATCTTTTTCACATCGCTCTCGGCGTGATCTCGAGCCTGCTGGTCTCTCTGATGTCAGCCGATCTTCTTTTTGAGAGGAGACGCAAGGATGGACGGATTGGTGAAGCCTGGCGTTTTCTCCTCTACGTCCCCTGGATCATCAAGGAGATCTTTCTCTCATCGCTGCACGTAGCCTTCCTCGCCCTGCGACCAGGTATGAAAAATAGGCTCAAACCGGGGGTTATCATCTTCGAGACCAGACTGGAGAAGAGTATCTCCAAGGCGGTCCTGGCAAATTCCATTACTTTGACTCCGGGCACCATAACCATAAGAGTGGTGGATAATGTCTTTTATGTCCATGCCCTTACCTCCATGTTCGCTGCCGGACTGCCTGGAGAAATGGAGGAGAGAATTGCCGGAATATTCGGAGAGGAGCTGTGATGGTTGATTTTTTCATGACCGTGGGAATTGTTCTTTTTCTCCTGCTCTTTCTGATCCTCCACAGAACGGTAATGGGGCCGACGATTATCGACAGGATCATGGGGGCTAACGTAATCGGGACCAAGACCGCCATCCTGCTGGTAATCATAGGTCTGATCTATGGCCGGGTTGAGATGTTTGTAGATATCGCCCTGGCTTACGCCATGCTTAATTTTATCGTGACAATCGCCGTCTCACGCTATTTTATGCATCATAAAAATCTCAGACCCTCGGGCTACGGTTTGATCCATAAAGAGAAAAATGAGTGAGTAATTAAGGTTTTTCAATAGGGTTTGCAATGCTTTTGAATATAGTCGTCATCACTCTGACTGGACTGGGGCTTTTCTTCTTTCTTGCCACGACCGTAGGGATCCTGCGCTTTCCGGATTTTTATACCAGGATGCATGCGGCCGGCAAGGGTGATACCATATCTTCACTTCTTATCCTCCTGGGCCTGGCGCTCTATAATCTGCACCATCTCTCTCTCTCTACAGCGCTGGTCAGCATCAAAATAATGATGATCCTTGTCTTTTTCTTCATGGCCAGTCCTACTGCCACGCATGCCATTATTGATGCGGGTTACGAGTCACAGATCGAGCCCTGGCACAATGACGAGGAGGAGCAGGCATGATCTGGTCCTTTGACCTCCTTATCCTCCTTTTCATGGTGATCTGCGCTTTTTTTGTCATCCAGGTCAAGGATCTGCTGGGAGCGGCCATTGTTTTCGGGGTCTACAGTTTTCTCATGTGTCTGCTCTGGACCGAAATGGGCGCCGTGGACGTCGCCTTTACCGAGGCGGCTGTTGGTGCCGGGGTGAGCACGGTGCTCTTCATTGCCGCAGTTCATCGCTCTTCACGACAGGTTAAGCCCAGGAAACGGTGGAGACGACCAAATAAAGCGGTCGGCCTCATCGCTGCTGGTCTCCTGGGAGGAGTCCTTTTTTATGCCTCAGTCGATTTTCCGGATTGGGCCGACCCTTCATCGCCTGCTTCCACTCATCTTTCTCCGTATTTTATCACCGAGGCTCTGGCTGATACTTCCGTTCCCAATCTGGTGACAGCGGTACTTGCCGATTACAGAAGCTTTGACACCCTGTTTGAGACTGCGGTCATCTTTGTAGCAGGTATGGCGGTTTTCATGATTCTCGGCCAAAAAACAAAAGAGAGCGCTCAGGTGGGAATCGATCTGACGGGGGGATATGAAGATACGATCATCAGGGTGGTCAGCCGGGCTCTTGTTCCCTTTATGCAGATTTTTGCCCTCTATGTCGTGGGGCATGGTCATCACAGCCCGGGCGGGGGCTTTCAGGGAGGGGTTCTTCTGGGGGCAACCTTTGTGCTGCTGGCCATAAGTTTTGACCTTAAAATGGTACTCGGAAGAATGTCCGAGAAGAAAAATCTGCTGCTGGCCAATACCGGGGTCCTTCTCTATTCCGGCATAGGAGTACTGAGTCTGCTTCTCGGTGCCAATTTTCTTGATTACTCCATTCTCCACACATTGCTGCCTTCGACCGGTCCGGTTGTGGCCCGTTCCCACGCCATACTTGGTGTGGAAATCGGGGTGGCAATTACGGTCATGGCCATTATCATCCTCATTTATACGAACCTGTCTTCCGGGGGTACGAATGAAAAGGGACTTTGAAAAGTGGAACTCCTGATCAGCAGCTACAACTACTGGATATATATAATTCTCATGATGATTGGCCTCTATGCCATGCTCGCCAAAAATAATCTCATAAAAAAGATTATAGGCATGAGCATCTTTCAGACGGCAATTATTGTTTTTTACGTTTCAATAAGCGCCAAGAAAGATGCGACTATTCCGATTATCGAACACGGAAAAGGACATGGTCATTCAGCTGTGATTTCCGCCATGGATTACGCTAATCCGCTTCCCCATGTCCTGATGCTGACTGCCATCGTCGTTTCCGTGGGTACACTCGGCGTAGCCCTGGCTCTGGCTCAGAAAATCTATGACAGGTATAAGACGCTGGAAGAAGATGAGATTCTTGAACAGCTGCAGGAACAGGCAGTCTCGGATTCTGTCATGACCAGCTCAGGGTGCGATAATGATAAGTGAAGAACAGATACCGGTTCTCATTATCGTGGTACCTTTACTGGGAGCACTGCTGGTCAATCTGGCAGGTCTGCTCACAGGCAGAGCAGGCATAAGCCTCATTCTGACAGTGGCAGTCCTGTCTCTCGCTCTGGCGGCTTCAGTCCAGACCCTTCTCCTGGTCATGGAGAAGGGAGCGATCTCTTACCGGCTGGGTGGCTGGCCGCCGCCCTTCGGCATTGAATATGTTATCGATCACCTGAACAGCCTTGTTCTTGTTGTGGTTAATGCAGTCAGTCTGATTGCTGTGGTGTTCTCCGGCCGAAGTGTGAAGGCGGAGATTCCTTCTCATAAGATATCGCTGTTTTATTGTATCCTGATTCTGCTGATTACCGGTCTATCAGGCATGACCATAACCGGGGATGCTTTTAATCTCTATGTTCTCCTCGAGATATCAGCCCTGACTGGCTATGCCCTGATTGCTGTTGGTGAAGATCGGGCCCTGATGGCAAGTTTCAATTACCTCATACTGGGGACGATCGGGGCCAGTCTCTATCTGCTGGGAACCGGTCACCTTTATATCATGACCGGATCCCTGAACATGGGGGATTTAAGCAGTCTGCTGCCGAGTCTTTACGGGTCCGGGGCGATCTTGACGTCTTTTATTCTTATCACGGTGGGGATCTTGATCAAAATGGCCTTTTTCCCCCTTCATACCTGGCTGCCGAACAGTTACAGCTATGCACCTACCGCCACTTCCTGTATTGCGGCGCCACTGGTCACCAAGGTAAGCGTTTATGTCATGCTCCGTTCCATGTTTACAATCTTTACCCCTGCCTATGTCTACAGTTATCTCAATATTTCCAGCCTCATTGTCTGGCTTGCTGTGATTGCCATAGTGGGCGGTTCTCTACTGGCCCTTGCCCAGAGAGACCTGAAGAGGATGCTGACCTATCTGATTGTGGCGGAAGTGGGATACATGGTGGGCGGTGCCTGGCTGGCCAACAGATTGGGGCTGACGGGAACGATCCTGCACATTGTCAACGACGCCCTCATGACTCTCTGTCTTTTCATGGCCGCCGGCACAATTGCCTACCGGACAGGAAACCTTTCTCTGATCGCGTCCCGGGACCGGCATGGCAGCTGGGATAAATCATCTGGTTCGGGACTGGCCGGTCTATTTAAAATAATGCCCTTTACCATGGCCGCTTTCACCATAGCCGCGCTTTCCATGATCGGAGTCCCGCCGACAGCGGGATTCTTCAGCAAGTGGTACCTGGTTCTGGGAGCTATTGAGGCCGAGCAGTGGGGGTACATGGCCGCCCTCATCTTTTCCAGTCTGGTCAATGCCGTATTATTTTTTCGGATTTTTGAAATTGCCTACTTCGAAAAATCGTCGGGGGATATGGGCATCAAAAGGGGAGAGAGTTTAGAAGCTCCCTTATCCATGCTGGCACCTTTGGGAATTGTGGCAGTCAGTCTCATTATCCTGGGGATCTATTCCGGAGATATAGTTACTCATATTATCCAATTCGCGGTGCCGCTTTCTTGATGACAAATATATCGGCATTCCTGTTGCTTACAAATTTTTTGATTCGTAACTGCTAATTTCCCGTTAACGTCCATGACCCTTATTTCCCTGAAACCTCTATTGGCCGTCCTGATCAGCTCAGGAGCAGTACTGCCCATTATCCTTTCCTCTAAGAGGCCCAATCTCAGGGAAGGGTGGACCTTCGCCGCCGGCATACTCAAGTTGGTTGTGGTCATTTCCATGGTCCCTCAGGTTCTCAATGGCGATGTCCTTGAATATACCCTCTGCACTATCCTGCCGGGGATAGCCGTCGAGTTCAGGGTGGACGGTATGGGGCTTCTTTTTGCCCTGGTGGCTTCCATACTCTGGCTGGCGACATCCGCATTTTCCATCGGTTACATGCGGGGCGCGGACGAACACAGCCAGACCAGGTTTTTCGCCTTTTTTGCCGTGGCCCTGTCCGCTACCATGGGGGTGGCTTTTGCCGCCAATCTTTTTACCCTTTATCTCTTTTATGAAATACTTTCACTGGCCACCTATCCCCTGGTAACTCATCATCAGGACAGTGAAGCCCGGCGTTCCGGGAGAAGGTACCTGACCTTCATTCTCGGCACCTCAATAGGGCTGGTTCTCCCCGCCATGCTCATCAGCTACAGTCTGGCCGGCACCCTGACCTTCAGTGAACAGGGTTTTCTGGCGGGAACAGCTCCACCCCACCTTTTGCTGTTCCTGTTCCTGCTTTTTGTTTTCGGATTTGCCAAGGCCGGTCTGATGCCGTTCCACAGCTGGCTTCCTGCCGCCATGGTGGCCCCCACGCCGGTCAGTGCCCTGCTTCATGCTGTGGCGGTGGTCAAGGTGGGTGTCTTTTCCATCTTTCGGATCGTTACCGGGGTGTTCGGAGTAGATCTGCTTGGAGCATTGAATTTCGGGGTCATACTCAGCTATCTTGCGGCATTAACGATTATTGCCGCGTCCTTGATCGCCTTGTCCCAGGATGATCTCAAACGGAGGCTGGCTTTTTCCACCATCGGCCAGCTGTCCTATATAATCCTGGGAGCGGCCCTTTTAACACCTAAGGCCCTGTTGGGCGGTATGCTGCACATCGCGATGCACGCCTTCGGCAAGATTACTCTCTTCTTTTGTGCCGGAGCAATCTATATTGCCACCGGCAGGAAGAAGATCAGCAGTATGGTGGGAATCGGCAAAAGGATGCCCATCACCATGATTGCA
>JBEPXR010000136.1:0-7072 GCA_041641775.1 Desulfobia sp.
CATGTTGGTAAACCTGTGGGCCGTTATGAACGTGTAACCGTAATAGAAGAGACCAAGGAGGAAGAAGGTAATACCCACCGGCAGGAAGATCTTCAGAGGTGAGAAAAGCGTGGCGATCCGGATGATGATCAGGAGGAAGCGGTAGCCGTCCCTGATGATCTTGATCTTGCTTTTCCCCACCCTTTTGTGGGCCTGGATGGGGACGAATCCCACGGTGTGGCCGCTGCGCAGGAATGCCAGGGTGGAGGTGGTGGGATAGGAAAAGGTGTTGGGAAAAAGTGCCAGGTACTTGAGAACCAGGTCACGGTGAAAGACCCGGAAGCCCGAGGTGAGATCGAGAATATTGAAATTGGCCACGTAACTGGCCAGCTTGTTGTAGCACCAGTTGGCCAGCCGGCGTCCAATCGAAGCCTGACTCTCCCCTCTCCGAGCTCCGATGACCAGATCGTACTTTTCCGCCTCGGCCAGGAGCCTGGAAATGTCTTCCGGGGCGTGCTGGCCGTCGCCGTCCATCAGGACCACCAGGTCGCCGGTAGCGTTTCTGATCCCGGTCTTGACCGCGGCCCCGTTGCCGATATTGTAGGGGTGGGATACCACTCTGGCCCCGCCCTTTTTGGCGGCCTGGGCGGTATTGTCGGTGCTGCCGTCATTCACCACAACTATTTCGTAGTCGGGATAGAGTTCGCGTATGCGGGCCACCGTGGTACCGATTATCTGACCTTCGTTAAGGGCCGGAATAACAACAGATACCTTCAATAGAATTCTCCTTGACCGATTAATTGCGTTCTGTGATTATTGGCTTAGTGGGCCTCATTTCAAGCGGCCAGCGATTCTGCCTATACCTGATTGATGGATTCGGAGGAATCAGAGAATCGAGATCCTGGTTTCCCTGAAATTTCTCCAGAACCCCGAAGACAATTGAATCATTTCGTCAAATTCCTCCGGAGTGTAAACCAGAATATCCACAGGTATCCCGATATCCCAGAGATCGAAAAACTGGCGCGGTCTCTCGACGAACGCTTCAGTGGTATCCGCTACAATCACCAGGTCGATATCCGACCAGGAATCTTCTTTACCCGATGCTGCAGAACCAAAGAGATAGGCATGCCTGATATTACTGTGACCTGAAAGCTTTTCCTTCAAAAGCCTGATTAATTGGTCTCTGTCAAAGTCCAGGATACTGATCGGAGGACGGCTCTTTTCCAGAATCGGTTTGTTACTTTTAGCCATCAGCTTTCCAATCTTCTATAAATCTCGGAATATACCTGCTTCGCCGCTGCCAGTGCTCTTTCGGCCTGTTCGACGGTAATCATGTCAAAAGGAGCACCCCCAGGGTAAGCATCCGGATACCTGCCGGAAATATAATAGATGTCAAGTTCTCTTGCACATTTTTCCAGTACCCCGTTTTCTTCCAGGAAATGGATAATCTGGTAGAGAGAGTGAGTACGTACGGTGTCATATCCCTTGTAGAGACAAAAAGCTTTTAATGCTTTCTCCCCTACCTGTTGGCAGATATAACATGATTGGGAATAAAACCCTCCATTAAGTGAATGCCGGGCCCATTGTAAATCATTTTCCGCCTGCCTGAGCCAATCAATATACCGGTTCATACCAGAACCCCGCGAGAATTCTGCTGCAGCAGCAGAATATTCAGCATTATCTGCTTTAGGGAACCCTGAAAAATTGCCCTATGGCCCGATTACTGTGTCGCGGTAAAAAGAAAAATGCTCACATATACCTAATATGCTGCGCTTTTTATTTTCGCCGCTCCTTGTCCTCGAACCAGATGTCTAATTTTTCAAGGCACCCTTTACTACTTCATCTGAAAATTCCGATCTCCTGATCCAGAAGATTTGTAAAGATACAAGGAGCCCACCCCCGCCGGCGATAAATAGCTTACAACAATATCTTATCACATCGCCCAGAGGGTTGGTCTCCTACAAGAAGGGCCATACTTTTTTCCTGTAACGGCGATAATGAATGTTGACATGTTACAATAAAGATAACCGAGTTATCTGCAATGCCGTGTTCAGGAGTTCTGAAATTAGTTGATTTTTTTATAAAAGACAATGATATAGTGACTCTGTTCCATTGATGGTGAGACCGTCCCGGCTTGTCAGGCCTTCTCCATAAGCAGAGCCTGCCACTTGCCGCTCGCCTCCTGATTTCTTTTCTGCCATCCCCGTTTTTCCAGGCGCCCGACTGTTTCTTCTCCCTGGCGGCCCTGGAGACCGGAGACAACGAGCCGGGCGGAATCGGCGGCCAGGCGGTGGATATCTTTCTCCAGCCTGTATAAAACCGAAGCGGTGAGATTGGCCAGAATCAGGTCGAAGCTTCCTTCGATTTCAGAGAGGGACCTATCGCTCACTGTCATTATTTCATCAAAACCGTTTGCCTCGACATTGGCCCGAGCCGCGGCCACTGATTCAAGATCTATCTCCACTCCGAGGACATGCTGCGCTCCCGCCCGGGCGGCTAAGAGGGCCAGAATTCCCGAGCCGCAGCCCAAGTCGAGCACTTGCTGCGGCAATCGTTTTTTACAGGATTTCTCCAGCAGGACCATGGCCAGCCTGGTGCTGGGATGACTTCCCGAGCCGAAACTGAAGACGGGGTCGAGATGGAGGTCTGGAGGAAGAAAGGCCTCCGGTTTCTGTGCAGCAAAACCGGTTTCAACGATCTCCGTTTTCCCCTGACCTGACCTTGTGCTTTGATTCTCCAGACAAGCCTGGAGATCGGCGAGTACCTGGTCGATTTCTCCTGCAGACTTCAGGTGCAGGACCAGATGGTCGTTTTTTTGCAGCCAACCGCTCACTGTGTTCAGCCGTTTTTCCAGGTCACGGACCAGTCCTTCCACACCGTCCGGATCGCTGATCCGTATACGAACGAAGAGAGCGGTCTCCACTTCACTCATCCACTGCTGCGGCCCTGCCGTCATTCACCGGTTCGGCTTCATAGACCGGATCACCGTGGACAAAAACCACGTCGCGGAAAAAACGGACGGTCTCCTGCCGCCGCCTGTAGGTCTTGATATGCTCACTGATCAGGTCGGTCACCGGCAGCCTGAGAATGGCCATTTTATAATCGATATTGGATGAGAAGCTGCTGTCCAGGTACCAGGCATAGATCAATCCCATCATCATTCCCGGCGGGGTAAACCCTTCTTCGCCGTTAATCAGCCTGGTATAGACCAATTCGTCGCCGTCGGCAGGACACATTCGGACAAGCTGCAGATAGCGGTCGAGATCCGTGGTGCTGAAATAGCATTTCCTCTCCTCTTCCCCTCTCAAGCAAAGCTTGAAAGCCCTGCCCAGTTTCCGGCCGTCCAGGTTGATATCGACCATATCTTTGCTTGCAGCGTAGTTTCCCAGCAGTGACTGACCAAGGGCGACCAGAAAGGCAAATTCGAAAATGGCGGGGTCCCGGGGTGCGTCTTCCCGTATATAGATAAACTGCTCCTCCGGGCCGTAAAAGGACATTACATTGTCCCATTTCTGGCTGCGCTGCCAGTCGCTCTTCTCCAGAACTTCTATGCCGCGCACCAGATCCAGGTGTTCGGGCCGAATATCCTGATGCCGCCATAAAATCTTCTTCAGCCACTCCCTTACCACAGCCTCCCCTTCTTCCTCCGCCCTGTCAGTACCCTGTCCTTGATGCCCGCCGATGTTGACCTCCCATCTTCCAAGGTGGCTTTCAAACAGCATCCGCTTCCGGTTCAGGGTCAGATCATCTTTCTGAAAACAATGGCTTTTTTCATAAAAAGGGGGAAAAGTTCCCTTAGCTCCACGGGGAATATGGCGTCTGATGGCCTGGATCGTTTTTATGGCCCGGGCCAGGGAAGCGGGGTTGTGCTGGACCTTGCCGTCCTTCAAGGCGGTTTCGGAAAAGATTCTCGCCTCAATCGGGGCAAAGCCCATCTGCCAGACTCGTCCCCGGTCGAGATATATGGGCACCTTTTCCTCCACGGCATAGCTCTGCAGGATACTTCCCGGGATATCCTGGAGTCCCAGGAGCATAACCTGTTCAAAGAGATCTTCCACCCCTCCGGGGATGTTGCGGTGATAGGCGGTCAGGAGATCGGAAATATAAAACCTGCGCCGGGGATTGTCCAGGGCGACATCGGTCTCCCCTTTCTGAGCCCAGATGTTGGCCACCAGGATTTTCATAGCCTGACTGTTGGCTCTTATCAGATCTGCCAGGCCGGGAGTCTGCAGGATCGGGGTGATACTGCTGTACAGGCTGCCTGGGGCGAAGACGATGATGTCCGCCTCACCGATGGCCCGGACCACCTTATCCGGGATAACGGGTTCTTCCAGGAACTCGACAAAAACCCGGTCAACAGGGCTTTTGCGGTGTGAACCGCTGATCTTGCTCTCCCCGGAGACCATAACCCCATTGGCATAAAGAAGATTCAGGTGGCCGGGGGTCAGGGTGCAGGGATAAACCGCATCGGATCCGGCCCCGAGGAGTTCGGCGAATGAAGAGAGGTTGTTCATAGCCTGTTCATGGTCCAGATCCAGGCCATTTTGGCTGCCTTGGTAAAGGGCGGCGGTCAGCAGAAGATTCCCCAGGCAGTGAGGTCTGAACAGCAGAGGCTGCAGGCGGGGATCGGTGAAGAGACTGGCAAGAAGCTTTTCCAGGCCATTCCGCAATGGTGCGGGCAGGGCATCGAAGGAGTAGCCTGATGAGCCGAACAGTTCTTCGGGCCGCTCTACCTTTTTTTGAAACCGGTAGTTGAAGAGCCCGTGCAGAATCCGGACAGTGCAGCAGGCTTCTTCATAAGTCAGCTTGTATCTGCTCCGCAGCTTTTCCTCCTGGATGGAGGACAACAGGACGTGCCTGATATCGCCCAGCCCGATGACGGGAAGATCTTTCAGCAGCTCACCGGTCGAACCGCCGTCATCCGTGACGCAGACGACAGAGGAAGTGTTTGGAAAAACCCTCTTGAGACCATGGAAAGGGTCTGTGGGCCAGTCGGAATTACGGCTGTCGCCTCCAATTACGTTGGCAAGACCGGTTCCTCCCCCCAGGGCAACCACCTTGATTTCGCTGGTGTCCGTCCCTTCGATGGTGGCCGCAAGGTCGGTGAGTCCGGCATAGATATGGTCAGGAGCCTTTGGCGGGCCGAAAAGAACGAGTTCGATAACCTTCTCCACCAGGCTGCGGCGCGGCAAAAGGTCAAAAGGCTCGAGCCTGGTGCGCGCCAGTCTCTGGAAACTTTCTGCTATGGAGTCTTCTGCAGACATGAATCAACTCGGATATTCGTCCGTAAGAACGTGCTTTTTAGCCCGCTGTTTTAAAGCCCGGTAGCGGCCATCTGTTTGCGGACGGCTGTTTCGGATTCGGCCAGGGCCCTCATTTCTTCCTGCTCCAGGGGAAACTCGATAATCCGCTCTATGCCGTTGCGACCGAGAACCACCGGCACGCCCAGGAAACAGCCTGAAAATCCGAACTCTCCCTCCACGTATGCCGCGCAGGGCAGCACCCTCCTGCTGTCCCTGAGAATGGCCTCAGTCATTTCCACTGCGGCCAGGCCGGGAGTAAAGTAAGCCGATCCGGTCTTGAGGTGGCCGACTATTTCCGCACCCCCGTGCTGGGTACGCTGAACGATTCTATCGAGCTCCTCCCTGCTGAGCAGATCAGTGACCGGCACTCCGGACACGTTGGCGAGCCTGATCAAAGGAAGCATATTGTCGCCATGGATACCCATTACCATAGCGCTCACGTCCCGTGGCGCCACGTCCAGGGCCTCGGCCAGGAAAGTCCGGTAGCGGGCGGAATCCAGAACCCCGGCCATTCCGACTACCCTGTTCTTGGGGAATTTGGAGACCTTGAAGGCGGTATACACCATGGCGTCTATGGGATTGGTTACCACGATCAGAACGGCTGAAGGTGAATGCTTCACCACCTGTTCGGTGCAGGACTGGACGATCTCCACATTTTTGGCCAGGAGATCGTCCCTGGACATTCCGGGCTTACGGGCCAGCCCCGCCGTGATGATGATAACGTCCGAACCTGCTGTGTCCGCATAGTCATTGCTGCCGGCGATGGTGACCGGAAAGCCGTCAACCGGCGCCGACTGGCACAGATCAAGGGCCTTGCCCTGGGGTATCCCCTCCACGACATCCAGTAATACAATATCGGCCAGGCCTCGGTTCGCCGCCCAGTGAGCCGCTGTGGCCCCGACGTTGCCGGCCCCTACTATGGTAATTTTATTTCTCATGGTGTATTCCTTTTTGGTGATTAGCGGTTAGCTGATTGTTATCTGTTGGTGGTTGGTTGTTGGTGGTTGGCAGAATCAATGTCAGTTATTTTATATTACTGATTACCATCCTTTTCAACCTACTTTACATGGGATAACACTTCACATAGATACTTAGCACACCTACAACCTACAACCTACAACCTACAACTTACGACTCAACAACCTCTCCACCCTTGCAATATCCGTCGGTGTGTCCACCTCAACGGAATCATGCTCGGTGACCACCACCTGAATGTGGTAGCCATATTCCAGGGCTCTCAACTGCTCCAGCTTTTCGAGACGTTCCCACTCACCTTCCGGGAGACCGACGAAGGTAAGCAGAAATCCCTTGCGGTAAGCGTAAAAGCCGAGGTGTTTGTAATAAGAGGATGGCCGAGTCTCACCGGTATCTCTCTGGAAGGGAATGGAAGCCCTGGAAAAGTAGAGGGCCCTGCCATGGATATCAAAAACAGTTTTAACGTGATTGGGATTGTCGATCTCTTCATCCCGGACGATCCTGCGAATCAGGGTTGCCATGGGAAGGGTCAAATCGTCCAGCAGGGGACGGGCCACCTGCTCCACCACCTCCGGTGAAAAGAGGGGCTGATCCCCCTGGATGTTGACCACTACGTCACCCTCGGCCACCTCCAGAATTTCAACGGCCTCGGCCAGTCTGTCCGTACCGGATTTATGGTGACTGCCGGTGATCACCACTTCCCCGCCGAATCCACGGACACAGTCGGCTATCCGCTCATCATCAGTCGCAACGACCACCCGGGAGAGCAGGGGCACAGAGACGGCCCGTTCATATACTTGCTGTATCATGGGCTT
>JBEPXR010000137.1:0-7040 GCA_041641775.1 Desulfobia sp.
ACGAATTCTCCCGCACTTCCGACCGGGAAAAGAAGTGGAGCGGGCCGATTGCCTGGATGGCCGGCAACCCCATCGCCGCCAACCTGCTCATGGTTATCCTTCTGCTGGGCGGCACCTGGATGAGCTTCACCATGCAGAAGGAGGTCTTTCCACAATTCCAGCTCGATGTTGTCGAGGTCACTGTCAGCTACCCGGGTGCCGCCCCGGCCGAGGTGGAACAGGGGATTCTCCTGCCAGTGGAAGAGGCGGTGCGCGGAGTGGAGGGCATCAAGGAGATGACCTCTACAGCCTCGGAAGGAAGGGGATGGGTCCGGATAGAACTGGTATCGGGTAGCGACCGGATGAAGGCCTTTCAGGATATCGACCAGGCTGTTGCCCGGATCAGGACCTTTCCCGAGGACATTGAGGAGCCTGAAGTCCGACTGGAGTCCCGCCAGCGTGACGTTATCGAGATCGGGCTTTACGGAGAGGTGGATATCTGGACTCTGAGAAAGCTTGCCGAAAGACTCCGCGACAGGTTGTTGAACGATCCCGCTATAACCCAGGTCGATTTAGGCAATGTCCCGGAATATGTCACCCACGTGGAGATTCCCCGGCAGCGGCTCCGGGAGTACAATCTCACCCTGGGGGAGGTAGCCCGGATCATCGAACAGTCGAGCCGGGACATTCCGGCAGGTTCCATCGATACCCACAGCGGGGAGATTCTGCTGCGCATGAAGGAGCGCAAGCAGTGGGCCGATGAATACGGCCGGATTGAGATCGTCGCCTCCCGCGATGGAACGGCGGTCCAGTTGTCCGACATCGCCCATATCAGGGACGGCTTTGAAGAAGAAGGCTTCCACTCGGAATTCAATCGGCAGCCCTCGGTGGAGCTCGGCATCTACAGGGTTGGCACTCAGTCTCCCCTGGAAATCGCCGCCGCCGTTCAAACCATCCTTGAAGATTTTGCCAAGACTCTGCCTCCCGGCGTGAAAACCAGGATCGACAGCAACAGGGCCAGAGACTATGATGAGCGGCTGTCCCTGCTCCAGGAAAACGGAATTCTGGCCATCGTGATCGTTCTTCTTATTCTGGGGCTTTTCCTGGAATACCGGTTGGCCTTCTGGGTCATGATGGGAATGACCATCTCTTTTGTCGGAGGTCTGCTCTTTCTGCCGGTTATCGGCGTCAGCATTAACATGATTTCCATGTTCGCCTTTCTGGTCGTCCTGGGAATTGTCGTGGACGACGCCATTGTGGTGGGGGAAAATGTTTATGAATACCGGGAGCAGGGAATGGGAAACCTGGAAGCTGCGATCCAGGGAACCCGGGATATTTCCGCTCCTGTGATTTTCAGCATCCTCACCAACATTGCCGCTTTTGTTCCCGTCCTCTTTATTCCAGGCACTACCGGAAAATTCTGGTGGCCCCTGCCGGCAGTGGTTATTACCGTTCTGCTGGTTTCTCTGTTCGAAGCCCTGTTCATCCTCCCGGCTCATCTTGCCCACAGCTCGCGTAAGACAGCTACCCGGATCGGCAGGGCGATCAACCGCTGGCAGCAGGCGTTCCTGGCAGGCTTCAAAAACTTCGTCAATCGGCGTTACTGGCCCTTTCTGGAAATATGTCTGCGCTACCGCTATATCACGTTGAGCCTGGCTGTCACTCTCCTCATCGTTGTAGGGAGTTATGCTTACAGTGACCACATGGGAATGATCATGATGCCTGAAGTCTCGGCCGACGAGATTGAGGCTGGCGTCAGACTGCCGGTGGGTACAACCAGGGATCAGGCGGCCAGGGTGGCAGTCGAGGTAACTGAGTCGACTCACCGGATGTTTGAGAAACACAACCTGAGTCGGGCGGCGGAAGGCATAAAAACCAACGTTAGAGGGCAGAATTTCATCGATGTCGAGATTGTCATGAAACCTCCCGGAGAACGTGACCTGACCGCCGGAGATGTTATTGAACTCTGGCGCCGGGAAATCGGTGATATCAAGGGTGTCGATCAGATCACCTTCGAGGCTGAGAGGGGGCCGGGAGGCTGGCGGGACGACATCAGTGTCGATCTGAGCCACACCAACATAGAGGTTCTGGAAAAAGCCAGCAAGGCCTTCAAGGAACGGGTCGAACGTTTTGAGTCCACCCGGGACGTCAGTGACAATTATAACAAGGGAAAGACCCAATACGATTTTAAACTCCTGCCCGAAGGACGGAGTCTCGGCTTGACCTCTGCCGAGGTGGGAAGACAGGTCCGTGATGCCTTTTATGGAGCCATAGCCAGACGTCAGCTCAGGGGGACAAATGAAATCGAAGTGCGGGTCAAGCTTCCGGAGGCGGAACGGAAGGATCTTCACAACCTGGAAGACTTCGTGGTTCTCACCGGAGAGAACCTGGAGGTCCCGTTAATGGAGGTAGCCAGGGTGGAGAGTGGCGAGGCCTTCACCACTATAAACCGGCGGGATGGCCGCCGGGTGGTCACGGTGGGAATGGATGTCGAGCCAAAACGGGACACCAGCCGCGTCTTAACCGTTATAAAAAGCGACATCCTACCCGGGCTGAGAGCCGATTTCCCAGGAATTACCTGGAGTTTCCAGGGGAGCCAGGCGGAGATGAGAGAATCGACCCAGGCTCTGTGGGGAGGGTTCATGCTGGCCATGGCAGTAGTCTATGCCTTGCTCGCCATCGCCTTTCGAAGCTATATGCAGCCGCTGATAGTCATGATGGCCATTCCCTTCGGGATAGTCGGGGCTGTCCTGGGTCATATGCTGCTGGGATACGACCTTTCCCTGATCAGCCTGATGGGGGTCATTGCCCTGTCGGGGGTGGTGGTGAACGATTCGCTGATCATGGTGGACTATGCCAACCGGAAACGGCTTGATAATTCCGCTTTTGAGGCCGTCCATCAGGCCGGACTCCGACGTTTCAGGCCCATCATCCTGACGACCATGACCACCTTCGGCGGGCTGACCCCGATTATCATCGAGACTTCCCAGCAGGCCTACTATCTGATTCCCATGGCTATATCCCTGGGATTCGGCATTATATTCGCCACCTCCATCATTCTTGTGATTGTTCCCTGTCTTTACCTGGTTCTCGAGGATATAAAGGAACTTGCAGGTGGTAGAGCGGGATCGTGACCTGGGGTGGCCATATGGATGAATCCATTTACCAGCCCGTTTTAACGAGCAGAAAGAAAGAGAGAAAACCTGTCGCGGTTATCAGACCTATGAAAGACTGGGCTCCCTGAAAAGCTTCCGGAATCATGGTCTCAGCAGCCATGGCCAGCAGGCCGCCTGCCGCCATGGCTGTTATAAAAGCTATCTGCGTTTCCGGAAAGGAGCCGAATACGGTATAACCGAGGAGACCGGCGATCCCCGTCAACAGCGTTATTCCTCCCCAGACCCCGAATATGTAATAGCCGGTTCGTCCCAAGGCCTTCATGCCGGAAACGCTTGCGAGACCCTGGGGGATATTGGCCAGAAAAAAACCGACCAGGACAGACTTGCTGATCGAGACGCTTCCGGCCAGAGCAATGCCGACAATTATTGCTTCTGGTACATCATCAATAATTGAGCCGACGGCTATTGAGAGATCATTGCTTCCTGTTTTGTATTCTGGAAACTCTGCGATACACTCCCTGCAGCGTTTTCTGTGTTTGGCTCCCGCACGGGAGAGAAACCAATTCAAAGCACTGAAAAGTGCCGCTCCTGCAAGAAATCCGGTAGCTGAACGTGCCAACCCGCCATATATATAGGCCTCCTCAACCAGTTCAAAAGTGAGAACGGAAATAATTACACCGCCTCCGAATCCCATAACGGCTGCAACAAGACGGTGAGGAAGTGTAAAAACGTAGCTCGTTAGAGCACCGATCAGCAGACCGGCTCCGACAAGTAAGCCCCATAGAAATGCCTCTATCATCCCGGTCAAGGTTATCCTCCAACAAGTGTTTAACATTCTTGTTATTGATGATAGGCAAGAACAGGGCCTTCTGCAAGCCGAGAAGTCCGGGCTGCCGAGCCTGAGAGAGCATGGCTACGGAGAACCGCATATTATGGACAGCAACTTTTTCCGGCCGGAACTGGAAAGACCGAGGCTGTCAATTTCTGTCTTCAGCCTGTCGCACCTGCCATACCCGGCGAGGTACCCGTTTACCCTGGCGACGGCTGTAGAGGCGTTGAAATCCCGCATGTCCGGATAAATTGTCCTGTATTCCTTTAACAGATCCGGGTAGCGTTGGAGGGCGTGTTTCTGATGATAATTTTCGGCTGGATAAAACCGTTCAAAGGAGATGATTTCGGTATAAACTTCTGAATCGCGTTTTACTGCCTCCTCTTCCTTTGCCTGCAGCGCTCTGGTCTTCTGCCGGCTGTTATGATAGAAAATAGCGGATATATACTGTCGTGACCATGGTCGCCTGGTCGGTCTGTGTCCGGACCAGAAAAGATCCAGAAGATCCCGGTAGGAAAGAATCGTCTGATCATAAACTATCTGGATGGTTTCAGCGTGGTCTCCCAGGTTATGGTATTCAGGGTTTCTCGTGGTTCCGCCTGAATATCCCACGCAGGTGCTGATTATTCCGTCTATATACCCGAACCGGGAATCAGGGCCCCAGAATCACCCCATCGCAAAGGTGGCCATGCCATGTTTTTCCTTGGCAAGGTAACGGGTATCCAGTAAAGGGATGGCAATATCCGCCTTCATCATAAAACGTATGGTTTTTCATGGGTGGAGAGATCAATCCCCGGCAGTTCATTGCAGAATCTGCCGGGGGGGGGGTATTATTGGTAGTCTTTTTCCTGTTTACCTGTTCCTGCGCGGCAGCATCGGGCATTCAAAGTAGAAATTGGCCGGAGTTATGATAAGATGGTCGAGATCTTCGTGGTCCAGCACTTCTTCTTCACTCATCAACTCGAAGTTGACTACGCCGTCTCCATCCGGGTCATGAACGTCTATACCTAAGGCGGTAAAGGTGACCATCTGAACGTCCCAGCGTCCCCCGTTATAGCTTGGATCCCCGGGAGCCGCGTCCGCAACGGACCGCTGTCCGGCAAGACCGCTTATCATGAAACTGTAGATAGTGTCGGTGGAGTGTTCGGGCGGTGAGGTGAACGTAGCGGGAGTAACAACGGTGTCATACAGCTCTCCGTGGGCCCAGATGGCCTCAGCCACCCGGGTGGCTCCCTGCCCGCTGGCGATGGCTGCGGTCCCTGCGATAAATCCCAGTAATGCAATTGTGGTAATCATTTTCTTCTTCATCATTTTTCCTCCGTAATTGAATGAATAATTATGCACCCTGAATTATAAGATAGGAGGAACAGTTCACATAGTGATCACGAAAAAATCACAATTTTATAACAAAATGATTTAATCGGGATTGAACCTTGATTGGTGAAAACCCATGAAGAGAAGATATAGGTAGGAAAGATGAATCAGCTGAAGCACTTCACGACCTGCTCATCCCTTTCAATCCTGAAAGACAGGATTTCCAGGGTCTTCTTATACTTATCCAGGAGATCGGCCTCGTCTCTGCCGCCAATGAAGATATTGGCCAATTCATAGCTGTAACTGTCCTGGACAGCGGCCAGTTCCGAAAGGCAGTCCCCCTCTTGAACCAGTATCTTCATATTCGTGTCGGGGAAAAGACTTTTCACTTTCTGGATTTTCTCATGCGAGGGAGTCTTGATGACTTTCCCATTTTCGAAGGTCCGCACCATGAAGTGACCAGCGATGTTGTACTTCCCCTTTTTCTCCATAACCGAAGGGGAACGGCCGAGGGCCAGGTCAACCATTACGGCGTGATGTGAATGGCCATGGATTTTTTCGAACAGATCGGCGTGGGCCTGGGAAATTCTCGGATTGATTTCCAGCAAGAAGATCTGGTTGGCGGTCTGATCGTAGAAGAACTCAATGTTAAACGGTGAGTTATGCAAGCCTATTCCGGTAATGGCCCGCCGGGCTATGTCGATCATCCGGTGTTCGACTTCCAGGGGGAGGATGGAAGGATACTGGTATCTGGCAAAGGAGGAGCTGTTGCTCTCCCTGATTGAATCAACAATACCGTAGCCCACGACATTTCCCTGCCAGCACGGGGACCAGGGCGGTGCCCGGGAAGTCGTAAAAGCTGGCTACACCATTAACCGGCCCCTCAAAGTTCTCCATGGTACTCACCGCCTTGTCTACCAGATGTCTGATATCATAGGATTTGACATTTCGTATATCTGCAATATCAAGAGCTGCTGGAAAACTGCATTCCGCAGACTGGGAAATTTTTTCCAGTTTTTCCCGGTTGAATTCATCAAGCCCGACTATAAAAACATTTTTTCTGCCATTTTCCGACCTCCCTGTATCTCATCTGTTTCTTTGATATGGTAGCAGAAAAAAGAGGTGATCGGGTACTCCTTTGGCCCGGTTCTTTTCATCTTGACATTCCAGGAAAAATGGCGGACCATTTTTCTATATTTTACAATACACAGCTGAATTGCATTCATGACAATCACAGGTGACAAGTAGAAAGATGAGGGAGGGAGAAATGAGATACCTTATGACCGTTTTTTTGATGCTGTTCACCATATCAACTGCCCATGCAACGGGGGAGAAGGTCTCTTATGAAGTTGACGGGAAGGAGTATGCCGGCTACTACATCAGCCCTTCCCCTGAAGCCCCTCTTGTCCTGCTCATCCACGACTGGGACGGTCTGACCGATTATGAGATGAGACGGGCCGACATGCTGGCCGACCTGGGGTACGCGGTTTTTGCCGCAGATCTTTTCGGTGCCGGAATACGGCCGACCAAGGTTGAGGATAAACGGCAGCACACGGGTGAACTCTACAAGGACCGGCAGAAAATGAGGTCTTTGATGCAGGGGGCTTTACGGACCGCGGAAGCCAGAGGCGGTAATACAGGGAATGCGGTGGCCATGGGATATTGTTTCGGAGGGTCGGCGGTTCTTGAACTGGCCCGGTCCGGGGCGGATCTGGTCGGCTTCGTTACGTTTCACGGAGGCTTGAGCACTCCCGATGAGCAGGATTATTCGGCCACCTGGGGCAGGGTTATGGTCTTCCATG
>JBEPXR010000138.1:0-5362 GCA_041641775.1 Desulfobia sp.
CGGCCATTCCCTTCTTGCTCAACACCGTTGTTATGGCTGCGGTCAATGTTGTCTTACCGTGGTCTATATGCCCTATGGTACCGATGTTTACATGAGCCTTCTTTCTCTCAAATTTCTCCTTAGCCATGACCATCTACTCCTTGAACTCTTATTTATTTGTATAGCGCCGTTAGTCGACAGGTTGAATGCTTAGTGGAGCTCACGACCGGACTTGAACCGGTGACCTCTTCCTTACCAAGGAAGTGCTCTACCTGCTGAGCTACGTGAGCTTACGGATTTTCTGAAAAGCGAATGTAACCGTACAGGCAAATCTCCCTGATGTGTATTGACTCGATTTGGAGCGGGAAACGGGTCTCGAACCCGCAACCCTCAGCTTGGAAGGCTGATGCTCTACCAATTGAGCTATTCCCGCTTATCGGCAGGGGAAATTAACCTGTATACCAAAGTTATCTGGTGGAGGGGGGAGGATTCGAACCTCCGAAGGCTTCGCCGGCAGATTTACAGTCTGCTCCCTTTGACCGCTCGGGAACCCCTCCATTTATAACAGATCCATAGCGCTCTCACCAGGGGAAAAGCCGTTGCTGCGCCCTTGTTCCTCTACTGGAGCTGGCGATGGGACTCGAACCCGCAACCTGCTGATTACAAATCAGCTGCTCTGCCAATTGAGCTACGCCAGCATTTGCTGCTGCCTAAGGATGATCTCAATCTGAAACGACCTATAGTAACTATTTCACAAAAAAATTCAATATGTTTATTTACTTTTTTTATCTTTCTGCCGGATCCCTACTTTAACAACCAAAAGGCTGAATCCAGCAACTGAAAGAACCCTCTCCTGACACTGGATACCTGATATAATAAACGCAGAACGGGACCGTCCCGGCTCAGGAGGGGCCCCGTTCTGCGTATCCCAACGAAAAATACTAAAGAAGAATCAAGCTATTCTGTCACAACAAAAGAACTCTCGCGGTATCTTTCAAATGCCATGGCAAAAGTCCTGTACACCATGTGGGCCAGCTTGGTGTAGGGCATATAGAGAAATAGCATCAGTACGCTAACCAGATGAAGGTAGTAGAGGAAATATCCAAGAGAGGGAATGGTCAGCAGTCTTATCACTTCTGCGGCCAGGCCTGTGACACCTACCACCATTATGAGATAGATCAGAAACCAGTCAAAATAGCTCCCTTTGGCACCATCTTCAGCCTCTTTACCTGATCTGTTGGCCCATAAAATGGCCACTCCCACAATAAGCGCGATAGCCCCGACATTGGCCAGGATCTTAATAGGATTCCACATGCTTATGGGTCCATGAAGCTCGGGCCAGAATATACCAAGAATATCTTGGGTAAAGGCACTATAAATAGTGACGATCAGTAGAGCCAAAAAGGAGAGAAGGAGGGGAAGATGTCCCTTGACTCGGTCATAATGGGTCGTGCATTCCTTAAATCTGCTATGGGCAACAGTTTCTTTAATTGAAGGCCAGAGAAATTCTTTGATAAATTGATTGAAGGAAGGGCGGTATTGGGTTGTTACATTATAATGTTCGGACATACCTTTCCACATGGTTTTTACACCACGGTACGAGGCATAAATGGCGAGTATCGCAGCGGGAACGAAGATTATGTCGATAAAAAAGACATTTTTAGTCAGATACCTCCAATCCCAGTGCCCGAAAAAATGGCCGTACCCGTATTCGGCGAAAGCCTGGGCCGAAGGAATATGCATTCCCCCGGAAAGAAACCAGAGGACCAGGACTATTACAGCAGGCAGTCCGATGGTCATGGGCAGATTTTTTGGGTCACTGACCATCTTGGCCAGGCCTCTGGGCCATCCATAGTGAGTATAGACGGCGGCTCTGATGGCCCCAAGGACGTCACCGGGCTTAGCCCCTCTGGGGCAGTAAGTACTGCAGTCTCCACACTGATGACAGAGCATGACATCGGCATCAGCGATGAGTTTGTCCTTCAAACCCCACTGAGCCCAGATCATCTCTTTACGGGGGAACGGCTTTTTATCCCCAGAAAGTGGACATACCACTGAGCAGGTGGCACACTGATAGCACTTCTTGAGCGTATCCCCGCCGGCACTCTTCATATACTTTATAAAATCTAAATCAGGATTAACCTTCATTTCCATTCTCCTTTTTCTCGTTCTTGCCCGGCAAAATTTACTTCTTTCAAACTCCTATCATAGTGAAAAAGGCAAGGCAGGGCAAACTGTTTACCCTGCCTGTTCCATCACGGAAGCTATGTATTAGAAGCCTTTGAAGGGATTGGCGCCGAGCTCGAGGATCTCTTCGACGAATTCCTCAATAACTTCCGAAACCTTGTCGTATTCGTTTATTGCTACTTGCCGGACAGCGCAACGTTCGGGTTCGAGTCCCAGCTGGCCGAGGGTCTCACCGATGTTATCCATCCTTTTCTGGGCAAGCTCGCTGCCTTTGGCAAAGTGGCACTGATAATCATCGCCGTACTTACAGCCAAGCAAGAGAGCTCCGTCCATACCGGCAGACATGCCATCCTTGATCCAGGACATGTTTACCGAGCCCAGGCACCTTACCGGGATCACCCGAATCAGGCTGTTCAGAGAATGGCGCCTCATAGCAGCCATATCAAGGCAAGGATAGGCATCGTTTTCGCACGCAAAGACCAGAATCCGGAGTTTATCCTCATCGTCATCCGGCACCTCGATGGATTTAACCATTGAGCCCACTGAATCTATACTGTAGTTGGCAAAACTAATGATTCTCTCAGGGCAGGCCCCCATGCAAGTGCCGCAGCGTCGGCATCTTGTGTAATTGGGCTTGGGAGTACCCTTTTCATCATCATCTATCGCGCCGAATGGGCATTCCTCGGTACAGCGTTTACACTGAGTGCAGCGCTGGAAGAAAAAGTCCGGATAGGTCTGATCCTCTGACCTGGGATGTACAGCTACTCCACGATCGGCTGACTCCAGGCACTGAATGGCTTTTAAAGCGGCGCCGGTAGCGTCATCCATTGTTTCCTCGATGGTCGTGGTCTTGCGGACTCCACCACAGGAGTAAATACCGGTCCTCCTGGTTTCGTAGGGGAAACAGATGAAATTGGAGTCAGCATAGCCATCAAAGAGGTCGAGATCAGAAAGAGCCGGCCCCTGTCGATAGGCCAGGTTAATCATAGCTGCATCTTTGGTAGTCGGCACCATACCTGCTGCCAGAACCACAAGATCCACATCCAGATCAAGATCTTCACCAAGCAAAGTATCCTTGGCTTTTACCGTACAGTTGGAGCCGTTGTCCTCTACTCCCGTTACTGCACTTTTGGTGAAGAAAATTCCGTCATCCTGCTGTACCCCCTTGTAAAACATTTCCATGTGTCCAGGAGTGCGCATGTGCTGGTAAAGAATGTACGCCCTGGAATCCGGGTTGGCCTCCCTTATATATTTTGCCTGTTTAAGTGCGACCATGGAGGTTACCGAATTGCAGTAAGGAAAGTCCTTGTCATGCTCTTCACCGCCAGGGCTCTGAATAAAGGCAACTGATCCTATGCCGTTGAGCTTGCCCTCTTTAGCCATTTTTTCAAATTCGGCGTTGGTTACAACTTTATCACTACCGGAATATCCCAAGTGTTCGTACTCGGACACATCTGCCGGGAACCATCCGGTGGCTAAGACAACGGCACCAACCTTTTCAGCTTCCTGATGGACTTCCATATAATGCTTATAGCCCTTATTGGGATCTTCCATTTCTCCCTTATCGATTTTATCCTGCTCATCGATACCAACCTTATATGGTGCATCCCACTCTGTAGTCGTTCCAGCATCCTTAAGGGTGGCGTAGTAATCGCCGGGCATCCCGCCTATACGGGCCACTTCGGTGGAAGTTCTTATCTCGATATTGGAATCATCCTTGGCAGCAGCCACCAGAGAGCCCACCACAGGATCTTCCAAGGATTCATAAGGCGGCTTGGTGGGGAACTGTTTAAGCCATCCCATGGCCTTACCTCCAAGTTCCGCCTCTTTTTCAATCAGGAGCACCTCGTATCCTGCTTTAGAGGCTTCCAAAGCGGAAGTGATTCCCGCAATGCCGCCGCCAATCACCAGGATCCGCTTACTCATGGTTTCCAGCTTATAAGGTTCAGGCAGATTGACCTTCTTGGCCTCAGCACATGCCATCCTGACGATATCGGCACCGAGTTCATTGGTGTACTCGTCTATGGTCTCCTGATCCTTTTCTTCGCTGGGCTTTTCCTTGATCCAGGCGGCACCTTCCCGAATATTGCCTCTGACCGTGATTATTTCATTGCCGAAGTTAAATTCATCGCTCATTACCCTGCGGGAACAGGCGCAGACATTGACCGTATTTATACCTTCATTTTTGATATCGTTTTCTATAAGCTCTCTTCCGGCTGCGGAGCAAAAGGCCTCATGATTCTTGGTCTCCATACCCTCTTCTTTGGCTGCCTCGTTAAGGGCCTCAATATCAAGGGCTTCTCCTATTCCGCATCCTGTACAGATATATGTACCGAATTTCTTTTCCATTAGATCTCCTCCTACTTCCCGGCTTGAATTGCTTTAAGGGAGGCGGCAGTAGCGCTTTGAGCGCTTGTATATACATCAGCTGCTTTCCTGGCACAACCGGCGGAAATCATGCCCCTCTCCGGATTACTGATGATAAAACCATTCCTGTCCACTTCCACACCCAACTGGGAGGCCTGCTCCTTAAAAGAAGGCTCCATTCCAGTGGCCAGAACAGCCATATCAACCTTCTGTTTGATCTTATCACCAGTAACGGCATTTTCTGCCACCACGGTGATTCCGTTATCTTCAGGAACTATATCCGCAACCTTACCTTTAATAAAGTGAATGCTTTCATCCCCCATAAGCTCGTCCCGAAACTTTTCATATCTTCCAGGGGTGCGCAGGTCGATATAAAAGACATAAATTGGTATCTCGGGATATTGTTCACGTACATAGGTAATCTGCTTCATGGAAGCCATACAGCAGATATAGGAACAGTATTCCAAGTGATTTTCGTCCCTGGAACCGGCACATTGCACGAAAGCAACACTCTCAGGCTCCTTATCGTCACCAGGCCTGAGAATAGCCCCGCCAGTGGGCCCGTTAGGCGCACTGAGCCTTTCCATTTCCATATTAGTGATGATAAATTGCGACTCATCATACTTAAGAGTATCAAGTTTTGAGGGGTCGTAAGGTTTCCAGCCGGTGGCCCAGATCACTGAATCCACATGCAGAGTGAACTCTTCAGCCTCCTGATCAAGCTCCACTGCATCATACTGGCAGGCCTCGTTTATCTTTTGGAGGGAGTCATCACTGCAGGCATCCTTATCGAGTACGTATTTCATTGGGAAGGACATTTCATGTGGTT
>JBEPXR010000138.1:5372-7014 GCA_041641775.1 Desulfobia sp.
GTTGAATGCATCTTCCACTTCTTCGGGACATGCTTCGCCACAGGCCCCGCAGCAGGTGCAGTTGTTATTCACATACCTGGGAGCGGTAACACAAGTTATCTCGTAGCTTCCAGGGCCTCCCGAGACAGATTTTACCTCGGTCATGGTATACATTCTGATCCGGCGGTTCTTTTTGATGCGCTGGAAATTAATTTCCAGGCCGCAACTGGGCGGGCACAGCTTGGGAAAATATTGATTGAGTTGGGCTACACGGCCACCAAGATAAGGATTTTTTTCGACTAGAAAAACGTCCTTACCCACTTCGGCGGCCTCCAGGGCTGCAGTCAGTCCGCTAAAACCACCGCCGACGACCAGAACCGCACCTGATTTTGTCTGTTCAGTCATGCCATTCCTCCTTGAGTCAGGGATTTAAAGCAATACCATATAAATAATATCTTCTATGCAAACGTGTTTAGCTCAACAGATGTACCAGAATTTTCCTGGTAAATCAATTCAGCTAAACACAAACGGCTCCTCACCATAGAAAAATCTCCAGGCACCTTAACCAGTACCTGGAGATTTTTCATTAATGCTGAAGAAATATCCAGGGCTTAGAGCCAGGGATCTCTTTCAATCAGAGGCTGTATAGCTACCTTCTCACACTTCCATTCCTCAGCCTTGGGATCGAAAGTGGAGTTAACGAAGGCCAGCCAGTTTTCTTCATCAACACCAGGGAAATCGGTTCTGTAATAGAAGCCGGGGAAGCGGCTTTCTTTACGGAACTCGATGTGGCGGATATGAGTTTCAACACACCAGATACGATGGTAATTCTCCCAGGCCCGGAGGAGCTCATGGAGATCGCCGGCAGCCATCTTCTGGGCATCCTCCCTCATCATGGCGAGGAGATCCAGACAGACATTCAGCATGGTACCAGAAGTCTGGTAGTTGGTAGCAACACCGCCGCCGTACTCGTCTGTAGCCTTCATCAGACGCATCATCAGGCCTTTGGGCTTGATGTAGTTGGGATTGACATCGTTGGCAGTAGAAGCTCCCTTTGTCTCATGGTAGAGCTTGACAGGTGCATAGACTTCGTCGGCAAGCTCCTGAGCCGATTTGGGAAGCTCGGGTTTGAAGTCGGCATGGTCACGGCAGTATTTGACCATCTGCTTGGCAACTATCCGACCTTCGGCATGGGAGCCGGAGGAGAACTTGTGTCCGGAGGCGCCGACACCGTCACCTGCGGTGAAGAGGCCGTCTACAGTGGTCATCCTGTTGTAGCCCCATTTGTACATATGGGACCTGGTGTCGCCACCTGAGGGCACCCAGTCTTCGTCGGGACCGGAAGTCCAGATACCGCAGCAGCCGGAATGGGAACCGAGCATGTAGGGCTCGGTAGGCATAATCTCAGAACCTTTCTTTTCAGGCTCGATATCCATGCCTGCCCAAAGACCGGCCTGACCGACTGACATATCCAGGAAATCTTCCCAAGCCTCTGATTCCAGATGCTTCCAGAATTTCTTGATTTCCTTATCGCTCTTGCCCTGGGCTTTCTGGTCCTCCAGGAAGGCCTGCAGAGCTACGTCGGTAGCCATGTTTATGGGACCGCGACCCGCCTTGATCTCGTTCATCATCAGATGGTTGCGGAGACAGGTGGGGGTGACGG
>JBEPXR010000139.1:0-6922 GCA_041641775.1 Desulfobia sp.
ACCGGGATCCTTTCCCGGCTGGCAATATCGGCATTGACCAGCAGGATATCCAGAATGTCCCGGGCCAGATCGGAAGTTTCCAGGTCTCTGGCCTTCAGGAGACCCTCGAGGATATCGGGCTCCAGATCATGGGCGGCGGCTATGGCAATCCTCTTTACTGCTGCGGCTATCTCGTCGCTTTCAACCACCCTCATGATTCCGTCGCCTAATATTCGCTGCCATATCGCTGAAGACGCTGCCGGCGCAGCGCCCTGCTCTGCTTGTTGAAATTATACCTGATGATGGTTTCTCGATCCTCATCATTGATAAGCTTGAATTCGATGGAATTACGACGGAGTTGTTCCCCGTCGCGCTCCATCGGCAGACTGGAAATGACCCTGCCCAGGGCGTAAATGTAGACATAGTCGGGCAGAAGGAGGAGATGAATCTCGACGATCTGGTCCGGGTGAAGACTTTCTTCAGATGCAAAAGCGACCCCTTTTGCACTTATATTGACGTCCTGCATCTCCAGATTATCGAGGATGCTGTTCCTGTTTTCCATCTTTCTCAGAAGAAAATTCATTTTAGTATCGAGATGGGCGAGAAAATCAGCCAGATCGGCGTCTTTTTCCCTTATCCGGGCCAGGGCATGTCTGGCTCCGGTGATCATCTGAATGTCGGCCAGTTTTTCCTGACTGTAAAGGGGGATCCCCCGTTCATAATCGTCTGCGATCTTCTCGTACGCCTCAGGCGCTATCTTCTGCCAGCCGAAAAGGCATCTTTCATCTACTCTAACCGCCTCCCGTCTCTCCTTGTCATCACTGTCGACCATAATGAACCCTCAGACAATACTATATGGTTTAAGATACCGGTCCTCTTCTCTTCATGTAAGGCGGTCAGCCAACGACTATCGGCGTAATTTGTGCTGGCATGCCTCTGAATCAACTCGTTTTATACCATCGATAGCCGTTTTCGCAAAGAAGATAAAGAGATTCCCGGAGCGCTGCCGGTTCAGGAAGGATCCGGCCAACGATCAACGGTTGAAACCGACCGGCAGTACCGCAAGCGGCACTTCCTGCCGGTCCAGGTTGAGAATGGTCTGAAGACGCCTATCCAGAAAGGCTCCTACCACCACGGTACCCATTCCCAGAGCTTCCGCCTGCAGGTATAAATTTTGGATACAGGCTCCTGCTTCCATAAGGACATAGCGGGATGCCCGTTCTCCGTATTTGACCGACGTTATTTCCTCAACCCCGGCCACCACCAGGACGAGCGATGCTTCGGCAATGAAGTTCTGATGCAGGGCGGCATTCGCCACCTCCTGACGCAGATCTCCACTGGCGACCTGCTGAAGGCCGTGGACTGCAGGGACATACCTGTAAACCCCTTCGGCCAGCTCTCTTATCCGTCCGGCAATCAGGTAAAGAGCAAGGGGATAGAGAGCTCCTGCCGAAGGGACGGAACGCTTTCCATTTGAACCGGTGACCCCCTGGCCCGCCCACACCAGTTGAGCAGCATCCTTCAATGCCAGATCCCGGTCCGCAAACGAACGGTGGGAACGCCTTGACGAAATTGACTTTTCCAGACTCATCGTCCCATCAGCCATGATTTCCGGAAGCTCGATCATGATTTCTCCCTCCATGTCAGCCGTCAAACCGGTTCATCCGGTCTCCTCCCGCCAAAGATTCTGACCTGCTTCGTTTTGCAGGGAGCGGCCATTAATTACCGGCAATTTCACCAAACCGCCTTTTTCGTCACTGATGTATCAGATGACCGCTGTCACTCTAAAGTGTCTTAAAATTAGACATCTGGTTCGAGGACAAGGAGCGGTGAAAATAAAAAGCGCAGCATATTAGGCATATGTGAGCACTTTTCTTTTAACCGTACCTTCGGTACGTTTTGATAAGGAAAATGACGGATCCATAATACCAACGTCCGCGACACGGTAATCGGGCCATGGGGCAATTTTTCAAGGTTCCCTCTATTCAGTTGTGACGATATCGGCTTGCTTCAATATATATTCGGATCCCAGCACCTTCAAAAAGGCTGCAAGGGGCAGGGCGATAATCATCCCGCTTATTCCCATCAGCGAACCTCCGGCCATCAGGGCAAATATGACCGCGGTGGGATGAAGATTAAGAGTACTGCCGACTATTTTCGGGGTTATCACGTTTCCTTCCAGGGCCTGGGCCACGCTGAAGCCGGCAATCACCATTAATGGATGCAGAACGTCACCGTACTGGGCCACAGCCAGGATAACGGATACAACGAGGCCGATAATGAAACCGAGATACGGGACGATACTCAGTACTCCCGAGACCATGCCGACCAGGATCGCAGGTTTGACCCCGGCAACCAGCAAGGTGACGGTATAGAGAATACCGAGGATCAGAGCAACCAGGATCTGCCCCCGGAAATATCTGCTCAGAAGCTGATTGAATTTCATAAAATGTTCCGGAAATGAGGCCCAGCCCTTTCTGGAGAATATTTCGAACATACTGTCCCTTATGGAATCGAAATCCTTGAGAAAATAAAAAGTAAGGATCGGGATGAGGGCCAGATTGAGGACGAAACCGATCAGGCTGTTGACCGAAGAAAGAACACCATCCATGGTACTGACCGCTCCCTCGGAAAAGGACCCCAGCTTGGGAATGAGGAATTCCTTCAGGCCGGAGAAAGATATGTCCGTATTGAAGCGGGCGGCCACGGCATCTGCATAGTCAAGCGCCTTTCTGAACAGGCCGGGCAGTTCATTGATGAAGTAGATGGCCTCTTCATAGAGCACAGGCAGCAGATAACTCAGAAAGAAAAGAAGAAGCAGGAGAATGATAAAGAAGAGGAGAAGAATGGCTGTCAGTCTTGAAAGATTATGCTCTTCAAACCAGTCGATAACCGGGTCAAAGAGATAGGCCAGAAAAAAGGAAACGGCAAAAGTGGTAACCAGAAGTTGCAGACGGTAGATAAGCATCAGGACAAGCACTACACCGGCAACAATGAGGAGGTTCCTGATTGTTATATCAAATTTCGCCACGCTCATGATCAGTCTTTTACGGCCGCCAGCCCCTGTGTACCTTTATATCATTGAAAATTCCAAAAAATTAAACCCATCATAAATGGAGGAGCTTGACATAGTCAAGCAAAATTCCACATCTTCATTCCCCGCCGCCCTTCCTTCCTCTCCCATTTTCCTTTACAATAACTCCATAACAAAAGAACCTGTCAATCCACCTGACCAACTGTATGGCTGCCTCACTTTTTCTCCATTCCCCCCGCCCTTTTTTGTTGCTTCTTTCCCTCCTCTGCCTGGCTCAGGGATGCAACAGTCAACCTTCTCCCACGGAGACCGTCACCATAAAAGGCGAAACCATGGGTACCACCTACAGAGCCGTCATAGCCGCCCCTCTTTCGAATCCCATGATACGGGAGGTCAGACAGTCCGTCACCGCAGAACTGGATTTTATCAACGATCTGATGTCTACCTACAGGGAGGATTCCGAACTGTCGGTTTTTAACCGGGCGGATCCTGATAGCTGGCATCCCGTTTCCCCGGAAGTCATTACCGTGGTGGACAGGGCCCTCTCCATTTCCGCAAAGACCGACGGAGCCTTTGATATCACAGTGGGGCCGCTGGTCAACCTCTGGGGATTCGGCAGGGACAGTTCAGAGTATAAAGTGCCGAAACCGGCTGAACTGGCCATGATCGAGCAGCGAATCGGATACGGCCTGATCGAAATACGCAAGAAACCGCCCGCCCTGAAAAAGAACCGCGCCGGGGTTGAAATCGATCTCTCCGCCATAGCCAAAGGGTATGCCGTGGACCGGATCGGCAGGATACTTACGGCATACGACCTGGAAAACTACCTGGTGGAGATAGGCGGGGAGATCCTCTGCCGGGGTGGAAAAGGTGACAGGCCCTGGATAGTGGGCATCGAACTGCCCCGAGAGGAAGGCAGAACCGTTCACCGAACTATACAGCTCCATGACAGAGCGGCTGCGACATCAGGCAACTACCGGATATTCTTTAAAGAAAAGGGAAAGCGCTACTCCCATGCCATTGATCCCCGCACTGGATTTCCGGTCACCCACGAACTGGCCTCAGTAACTGTACTGGCCGAAAACTGCATGAGCGCTGACGCCTGGGCTACCGCGTTCATGATAATGGGTTACGAAAAGGCCTCAAAACTTACCGAAAAGGAGAATATTGCAACTTTTTTCATCCTTCGCCGGGGTCAGGGTTTTATCTTCGAGACCGCAGGACCGTTCGATCGGCTGACAGCCGGTGTGAATTGATTATTCAAAGGCATCGAAACTTAGCCGTTCATCCGGTATTCCCTTTTCGGTAAACAGGGACAGACACGATCTTATCATGACGGGCGCCCCGCAGATGTAGATATCAATATCGGCCTGATCGGCAACATATTTACTGATCAAATCGGTCACTCTGCCCTTCTCTCCCGACCACTCATCTTCTTCCGTCGTTCGGGAAAGGATGGGAATAAAGGTAAAATCGCCCAGCTTTTTCTCGAATTCCCTGAGTTCTTCGTAAAGGATGAGATCTTCCGGTTTTTTCTCGCCGTAATAGAGGGTGATTTTCTGCCGGCTCTGCCACCGCGCAAGTGTGAAGAGCATGGACCTGATGGGGGCCAGGCCGCTGCCGGTGGCAATCATCAGAATTTCCCTCTCCGAGTCCCTGAGACGAAAATTGCCGAAAGGACCGCGCAGAAGCAGCTCGTCTCCTTCCTTAAGGTAATCGTGAACATAGGTGGAGACCGCCCCACCTTCGACCTTGGTGATGATGAAACTGAGTTGCTTTTTTTCATACGGGGGAGAGGCAATGGAGTAGGCCCGGAACTCCTCCTGCCTGGTTAACTCGTACTTGGGAATCTGCAGCTGCATGTACTGACCTGCCGCAAAGTCCACTCCCTCAGGGGGCGAGACGATGCGGAAGTCGACAAAACGCATCCCGGGTGAAAGCCTTTCCAGATTTCCAATGACAGCCTGGTATTCTTTTACGGACAAAAGATCTTCAGGAATTTCGATTTTCAGATCTTCCTTGAGTTTGAGCTGGCAGGAGAGACGGATATTTTCGGCCATCTCCCCCTCTTCCAGGTAGGGTGTCTCCGTGGGCAGGACAGGGCCCCCTCCTTCAAGCACCCTGACTTTGCATAGGGCGCAGGTGCCCTTGCCGCCACAGGCCGAAGGCAGGTAAATCTTCTGATCGGACAGGGCAAAGAGCAGGGGCTTGCCCCCCTCAAGGACCAGGTCCTTCTCGCCGTTTATCAGGACGTGATTTTCTCCGTAGTCGGCAATATAGGAGTAGGCCACCTCGATCAAAAGGGTGAGCAGAGCGGTCAACAGACCCAGAAGAAGAATGCCGGTCAACATTTCGAGCATAAACGATCACACTACATAGTCATGTTTTGTTCACAATTTTCTTCTTCACTGGATATCAATCATACCGCTGAAAACGATAAAGGCCAGGGAGAGGATTCCAGTGATCAGCAGGGTAATTCCCGGACCTTCCAATCCCCTGGGCAGAGTTCCGCTCTTCTCGATCTTCTCCCGGATGGCCCCCACCGCCGTGATAGCCATGAGCCAGCCGATTCCGCTTCCCGCTCCGAAAACCACGGACTGAATGAAATTATACTCCCTGATGACCATGAAAAGCGAGGCCCCCAGGATGGCGCAGTTCACGGTAATCAGGGGCAGGAAGATGCCCAGGATGTAATAGAGGGCCGGGAAATAGCGCTCCACCACCATCTCCACCAGCTGGACAAAGGCGGCAATAATAACGATAAAGATAATGTACTGAAAATGCTCCAGTCCAAAGGGGACCAGAATCCGGTAAAAGACCAGGTGGTTGATGGCCGTTGTACAGGTCATGACAAAAACCACTGCAGTGCCCAGCCCGAAGCCTGAAACGGGATTTCTGGAAATGCTCAGGTAAGGGCAGAGTCCCAGAAAATTGGTAAGCAGGATATTGTTGGTAAATATCGCCGCGAAAAACAGGGTTGCCGGATCCAGGTTGGTCACAATCTTTCCTTTTTCGAGTTACTACTTGTTCGCCGCCCGGGCTTCTTTCCCGGCGGCATAGCTTCGCACCGCCCAGACCAGGAGGGCCAGGGTAAAAAACGCTCCGGGAGGCATGATCATAATGGTCCAGGAGGTGAAGTCCTGCGGAACGATCCGGAAACCGAAAACGGTTCCGAAACCGAGAATCTCCCGGATAAAAGCAATGGTGAAGAGGACGAGAGAAAAACCAAGCGCCACCGCAAGGCCGTCGAGCAGGGAAGGCAGGGGCGGATTGCTGCGGGCAAAGGCTTCACAGCGCCCCATGACGATGCAGTTGGTGATGATCAGACCGACGTAAGGCCCCAGGGCCTCGCTGATAGCTGGGAAGTAGGCCTTGATGAAAATATCGAAGATGATCACGTAGGATGAGATGATCAGGGTCTGCACCATCATCCGGATACGATCCGGGGTATACTCCCGCAGCAGGGAAACCGTGAAACAGGACATGGCCAGGGTGAAGACGAGGCCGATATTCATTACCAGGGTATTGACCAGGAGATTAGTCACTGCCAGGGTGGAACATATGCCGAGGGTATGCCTGAGAACGGGATTTTCCTGCCAGAGGCCGTTGCTGATGATCTGCCTGGAAGAAATCGGTTTTGCCATGGCTTACCTGTTCTCCTGTTGACCAGGTTCCGGACTGCTTTCGATCAGGTTCTTCAGTTCCCTGTTCAAGAAATTTTCCACCGCCCTGCTGGTCGAGGTGGCCCCGGTAATGGCATCCAGTTCTCCTGCCGACTTATCAGGTTCCGGAGGAGTCAGGGTAAATATCTTTCTTTTCCCGGGATCCTCAGGCAGCGGTAATCCTGCGAACTGCTTTCTGAACCAGGGTTCGTTAATCCTGGCTCCCAGTCCCGGGGTCTCCTGGTGG
>JBEPXR010000140.1:0-6909 GCA_041641775.1 Desulfobia sp.
GGATTCCAAGTGAAGCACTGAGAAGCAGGATACATAAGGGGCTGCAGGCCAAACTTTTCAAATCCTGCCTTAATCACTTGATAAAAAAAGGTGAAGTGATACTGGAAGAGGGGGTAATCCGCAAAGCGGAGCACAGAGTCCTGCTCGAAGCAGATCAGAGAGATCTCCAGGAAGAATTAAAGGAATATCTGGACAGAGCCGGCCTCAAGGCGCCAACGCTCAAGGAGATTTACGCAAAATTTTCGGAAAACGAGCAGAACATGATTCGAGAAGTTCTGGATTTGCTCGTCAAGAAGGGGGAGGTCACCAGGGTAGGAGGGGATCTTTATTTTTACAGTCCGAACCTTCAGAAGCTCCAGGATGAACTTGTTGCCTTTCTCCGACGTGAAGGGGATATAGATGCTCCGCGGTTCAAGGAGTTGACAGGACTGACCCGGAAATTTTCCATTCCTCTGCTCGAATATTTCGATCGGGTGAAGCTCACCCTGAGAGTTGGAGACAAGCGGGTACTCAGAAAAAAACGGGAAACAGATAATCATTAAATCAGGTATATCACTGTTTGTTAACAGTGAAGGCCATACAAGCAGAAACTGAGGTGAGCTAATCAGCGCAGTAATCGGTAATATCGACGGGCTGAAGAAGGATCAGCTGAAAAGGCTGGAAAGGATAAAAAAGAGAAGGGTCCCCCCAGAACTTATCATTTCCCCACAAATGGCAAGAGAGCTTGCCGCCCTTTCCCGGGAGATATCCCGACAGATCGGTGTTCTCATAACAAGAAGCGGCAAGGTCGATTCTGTCATCGTCGGCGACCAGAGAGAAGTAGAGCTCCCCAACTACGCCCACATGAGGACCGGTGGCGGCCGTCTCAAAGGGTTGCGGTGTGTCCATACCCATCTGGCGGGAGAAGATTTAACCGAAGACGACCTCATGGATTTGCTGTTCTTGCGCCTTGATCTCATGAGCATGATCAAGATTCAGGACGACGGTCTGCCTGAACGCCTGTACACAGTTCATCTCCAACCCGCTCCTGTCGAAGGCGGTGAAAACTTTCATTTCCTTGACCCCACCGAACCTACCCGGCAGGAGGTGGACTGCGATGAGTTGATTACCGCTCTGGAAGAGGAATTCGCCCGGGGCAGCACCTCCAGGGATACCGGAAAAAGCAGGGATCGGGCAATCCTGATCAGCGTCACAACCCAGTCCCGTCAGCAGGCTCAGGAATCCATGGATGAACTGGTTGAGCTGACCAGATCCGATGACATAGAAGTTCTGGATACCGTTATCCAGCGCAGGGATAAAATAAATCCTAAGTTTATTATGGGAAAAGGCAAACTCAGTGAGATCATGCTGAAATCTCTTTCCCTTGACGCCAACCTCCTTATTTTCGACCAGGAACTCAACCCCTCGCAGGTACGCTCCATTACCGACCATACCACTTTGAGGGTCATAGATCGGACGCAGCTGATCCTTGATATCTTTGCCAGACGGGCATTGAGCAGTGAGGGCAAACTTCAGATAGAAATCGCCCAGCTGAAATATATGCTTCCCAGGTTAGGGCAGAGGGATGACGCCATGTCGCGCCTTACCGGAGGTATCGGGGGAAGGGGGCCGGGAGAAACCAAACTCGAAATTGACCGACGTCGGATCAATGAGAAGTTGACCAGCCTCAACAAACGCCTGAACAAGATCGGGAAGGAACGTCATCAAAGGAGGAGCCGCCGCAGACAGAAAAGGCTGCCGGTCCTGTCCCTGGTAGGGTACACGAACGCCGGGAAATCAACGCTGTTGAACACCCTGACCAAAAGTGCCATTACGGCTGAAGACAAACTCTTCGCCACCCTCGATCCCACCAGCCGACGGCTGCGATTTCCCAGAGAAATGGAGGCTATCATAACCGACACGGTCGGTTTTATCCGGGACCTGCCCGAGGAACTCCTTCAGTCTTTTAAAGCCACGCTTGAAGAGCTTTATGAGGCCGACATGATTATCCATGTCATTGATATAAGCAATCCAAGGTTTGCGGATCAGATCAAAGTGGTGGACCGGCTTCTCAGAGACCTCGATCTGGACATGCTTCCCAGTCTGCGTCTTTTAAATAAAATAGATCTCGTTGAGCCGGAACAGGTAGAGAACAGTAAAAAACGATATGGGGGGATACCGATATCAGCGGTTGACCCGGATACCTTTGGACCATTTCTTGAAGAAGTTCCCCTGAAGATCAGAAACGAACTGCCTTGAATTCTTCCTTGTCTGGAGTCCCTGTGAGATCTGACCCTGCCTGGGGGGCCGCCGTCAGGTTGCGGAAAAGAGGGTTAATGCAATGTTGTTTAACTTTTTCAGGATAGAATCTATTATTGAAGATGAGACTGTTTTTACCATTCCATCGTTTTCTAACTATCTCCCGGGGAAAAAATGAAAGGCTTCCTTACACGGTCATCGGCAGGATCATTGGCCACACGTAATCCTTCGACAACAAGGATCATATCTTTTTTTTATTTCACCCTCCTGTTTCTTCTGCTAACAGATTCCGCTTTATCAAGAGAGAGGCCTATCATCAAAGACATGGCCGTAATCAACTCGGGTAAACAGCTTTTACTCTACTTTCGGGTCGATGACCCTTTTACTCCTGAGATGGTAAAAGGAGTCAAGAACGGTATTCCGGTAACCTTCAGTTTTTATATTAATCTCTATCGGAAGCGAAGCGGGTGGTTCAACAAGGAAATGGTCTCCTATAAGCTGGAGCGCAGACTCGATTATGACAATCTGAAAGATGAATACAGAGTTGTGATGGCAGGCAGAAAAAAAAGAATTATTTCATTGCACGATTTTGATAAGGCCAAGAAAGTAATGAAGGAAATGAATGATTTTCCAATAATTTCCTTGACGGAACTTGAGCCGGGAGGCCATTACGCCATAAGAGCGAGAGTGAGTCTTGAAAAGAAAAAACTGCCCTTCAATTTCCAGAATATAATCCCCTTCTGGAATCTCTGGGAATTTGACACCGAGTGGTCCGAACTGCATTTTATAATCCCCGAAACCAACTGACTGTAATGAAAAGCCGGTAGCCCCAAGCATGGAGACCACTGAATTTCAGGCAAATGAGGAAAGAAAAAGGCGGCGGTTCAAGCTCATCATTCTGACCTGCCTCGTTCTCATCCCCTTCCTGTCTTATCTGGAAAGCAAGGTGTTTCAGGTGAGCACCGTTTCTTTTCCGGTGAGCGGTAACGTCCTGGTCTTCATTCTCATAAACATCAATGTACTTCTCCTGCTTCTCGCCGTTTTTCTGGTCTTGCGTAATCTTGCTCAACTCATTTTCGAGCGGAAGAGAAAGATTCTGGGCTCGAAACTGCGGACAAAACTGGTCGTCTCTTTTATTTCTCTTTCCCTGATACCAACGGCTCTGCTGTTTTTCATCTCCCTGCAGTTTGTCTCAACCAGCATGGATTATTGGTTTAACATCAAGGTGGAGGAGTCACTGCTCGAATCTCTGAAAATAGCCAAAGGGGTATATGAGAAAAACCGTTCGGAAGTCAGGAGATTGGGAAAAGTTACTGCTAAAAGACTGGAGTCCAATAAGTACAAAGTATTCCGGGAAAATTATCTGGAGTTTTTCCTGACTGACATCCTGCGAAGCCATGAACTGGCTGGCATGGAAATTATCACGGCAAAGAGGCGAACCAGGGTAAAAGTGCTCGATGATCTGCTCGGAAAGGGTGAAGATCTTCCCGAGATACCAAGAGAAATGCTCCGTAAGGCTTTCGACGGAAAGGAGGATCAGGTTCTGATCCAGAGCATCTCTCAGGGAGATCTGGTCAGGGGGGTCATGCCCGTGAATATCGGCCCTGATGAGCAGAGACGGCAGATTCTGATTACCTCTGTTCTGGTACCCAAGACGAAACTAGCCAGTATGGGGAAAATATCCAGAGGGCTGGAAGGGTACCGGCAGTTGATGTTCCTCAAAAAGCCGATTAAGACAAGTTTTCTAATCATTCTGCTCCTGGTTACCCTTCTGATCATTTTCTGTGCCGTCTGGTTCGGTTTTTACGTCGCCAGAGGACTGACCGGCCCTATCGCCAAACTTGCCGACGCCACCAGGCAGGTGGCAGACGGTGAACTTGATATTGCCCTCGAAGTAGAGTCAGGAGATGAAATGGGAACTCTGGTCGAGTCTTTCAATCAGATGACCCGTGATCTGCGCCTGGGAAGGGAAAAACTAAAAGAGAGCAATATACAGCTGGATAATCGTAGACGCTATACCGAAACCATACTCCAGAATGTGGCTGCCGGCGTTATTTCCCTGGATGCCAAAGGCCGCATCACCACAATCAATCGTTTTGCAGAGGAACTTCTGAACATAGACAAGGAAAGGATCCTCAACAATGTGTACAGTGAGGTTCTTCAGCCTAATCACAGAATTATCCTGGACAACTTTTACGCCGAACTCGAAAAGTCTTCCAGGAGTAATATTGAAATGCCACTGAGGCTTACGGTTGGAGAGGACACGTTTTCTCTTAAAATAAATATGACCGGTCTCTTTGATGAAGAAGGAAGAAATCTCGGGGTGGTTCTGGTGTTCGATAATCTTACCGAACTCGAAAAGGCGCAGAGAATGGCAGCTTGGAGAGAAGTGGCAAGAAGGATAGCCCATGAGGTTAAAAATCCGCTTACTCCAATCCAGCTCTCAGCTCAGAGACTGCGTAAAAGGTACTTGGAGGCTCTTGATGATAAAGAAGTTTTCGATGTCTGTACCAGAACCATCATAAATCACGTGGATGAATTAAAACATCTGGTTGAGGAGTTCTCAAATTTTGCCAGGATGCCGGCCGTCCGCAAAAAGAATGACGATCTGGTGGCAATGGTAAGGGAGACCCTTACTTTTTATGAGGAAAGTTACAAAGATACCTCTTTTATCTCTATCTGTGACAGAAAGCCGCCGGAGTTTGCTTTTGACCGTAAACAGATGGAACGAGTTCTGGTGAATCTCCTTGACAATGCGGTGGCCTCCGTTAAAGATGACGGCATAATAGAAGTTGAAGTGACCTTTTCCCAAAAAGAACTTCTGGTATACATGGAAGTGAGAGATAACGGCCCTGGAGTAGCTGAAGAAGACAAACCGTACCTGTTTGAACCCTATTTCAGTATGAAAAAGAAAGGAACGGGATTGGGTCTGTCCATAGCCGAGACCATAGTTTCGGACCATAACGGCTCCATCAAAGTCAAGGACAGAACCCCCAAGGGAATTCGATTCATCGTGGAATTGCCGTTAGTCTTAGAAGATGATTAGCTTTCGGGAGTCGCGGGCCAGAAGTCAAGACAGCTTTATTTCAAACGGGACGGGAACTGCTGTATTCCCTGGAACTATAGCGGAGGGAGTACGAGGTACGAGTACGGCATGACGATTGGTAATTCGTAAAGAAGAGAAGGAAATGGCTGAAAAAATATTAATAGTCGATGATGAAAGCAGCATAAGAGAATCCCTGGCGGGAATTCTCTCCGATGAGGGTTTTGAGACCGTAGCAGTGGAGTCGGCTGAAGAAATATTTTCAGTTCTCGAAGAGGAGGGAATCAGTTTAGTTCTGCTGGATATCTGGATGCCGGGTATGGATGGCATGGAGGCCCTGAAGCGCATCAAGGAACAGATATCTTCCATCCCGGTCATCATGATTTCCGGTCACGGCAACATTGATACCGCGGTCCAGGCCACCAAGATGGGGGCTTTTGATTTTATTGAAAAACCGCTTTCTTATGACCGGGTGATTCTCGGGGTTAAGAACGGACTTCATATCGCCAGGCTGGAACGGGAAAATACCATTCTTAAACAGAAAGATCAGGTAAAACCCAGTTTTTCTGGGAAATCAAGGGCAATCAAATCGGTGCAGGATCATATCGAACGGGTTGCTCCCACCGACGCCTGGGTGCTGATCAGGGGAGAACACGGTACGGGCAAGGAATTGGCGGCTCACATGATTCATCACCTCTCCAACTGCTCTCATAAAGCCATGGTTGAGGTTAACTGCGCGGCAATCCCTGATGAATTGATAGAAAGTGAGTTGTTCGGTCACGAGAAGGGAGCTTTTACCGGAGCCACTTCCAGCAGACGAGGTAAGTTTGATCAGGCGGACGGAGGTATCCTTTTCCTCGATGAAATAGGCGACATGAGCCTCAAGGCCCAGGCAAAGATCCTGCGTATCCTGGAAGAGCATAGATTTGAAAGGGTGGGCGGCACCAAGACTATCAAGGTCAGTGTCAGAGTGCTTGCTGCCACCAACAAAGACCTCGAAGAAGAGATCGAAAAGGGTAATTTCCGGGCGGATCTCTTCTGGCGCTTGAACGTCGTTCCCATTCATCTACCTCCATTACGGGAAAGGATCGAGGACATCCCTTTTCTGGTGCAGTCCCTGATGAGTGATTACACCAGCAAAGGATACGGTGAAAAGGTTTTTTCGAAGGAGGCCCTTGGAACAATGATGAAACATGACTGGCCCGGCAATGTCAGGGAGCTGAGAAATTTCCTGGAAAGAATAACCATCATGACTTCAGAAGAGGTAGTTCCATCTGAACAGGTGGCTGCATTTCTGAACTCAGGCAGGACCGGTTCTGAAATGGGAGCAGACGGCAGCCTTGAAACAAATATGGATGAAAAAACAGATCGTGGGTTGCCAGAGCTCCCTGGAGACATTAGTTTTAAAGAGGCCAAAAAATTGTTCGAGAGGAAATTTCTCCTGGCCAGGCTTTCCGAAAATGGGGGAAATATAACCCAGACAGCGGAACAAATCGGCCTGGAAAGGAGTCACCTCCATAAGAAGCTTAAAAGGCTGAATCTGGCAAGCTAAGATACAAGGACCTATATTTATGAGTACAACTAAAGGATTATTAAATCAATATCCTGATGATACACTTCCCCAGATA
>JBEPXR010000141.1:0-6874 GCA_041641775.1 Desulfobia sp.
AACGGATAAGTCCCGAGGAAGGGGCGAGGCTGCTCAGGGAAGGTGATCTCTACCGGCTCGGAATGGCTGCCGATGCCCGCCGCAGGGAGCTTCATCCGGATAAGGTGGTCACCTACATAATAGACCGGAATATCAACTACACCGATATCTGTATCTCCGGCTGTAAATTCTGCGCCTTTTACACCGCCCCCGACAAGGAGGGCGGCTATCTCTTAAGCTTCGAGGAGCTGGGGCAGAAGATCAGGGAAACCCAGGAATTGGGCGGCAACCAGATCCTGCTTCAGGGCGGCCTCCACCCGGACAAGACTCTGGATTACTATGAGGAGATGCTGCGGTTCATCAAGGAACACGGGATTCATATCCACGGCTTTTCCCCGCCTGAGATCTGCCATTTTGCGGCGATTAACGAGATTTCCACCAGCGAGGTTCTGTCCAGGCTGCAGGCGGCCGGACTCGACTCCATGCCGGGGGGAGGCGCTGAGATCCTCTCCGACCGGGTCAGAAAAGACATCGCCCCCCGGAAATGCCTTGCAGATCCCTGGATCGAGGTGATGGAGGAGGCCCATAACCTGGGAATGAAGACCACCGCCACCATGATGTTCGGTCACATAGAGACCTTCGAGGAAAGGATGGAGCACCTGGAAAGGATTCGCAGTCTCCAGGACCGGACAGGGGGTTTTACCGCCTTCATTCCCTGGCCTTTTCAGCCTGATCATACCGTTTACTCCCACCTTCCCAAAACCGGGGGGCTGGATTACCTGAAAATGCTGGCCCTGTCCCGGATCTACCTGGACAATATCCCCAATATCCAGGCCTCCTGGGTGACCCAGGGGCCCAAGATCGCCCAGATATCCCTGTTTTTCGGGGCCAACGACTTCGGAAGCACCATGATCGAGGAAAATGTCGTGTCCGCCGCCGGGGTAAGTTTCCGCCTTTCGGAGAAGGAGATCTGCAGACTGGTCGAGAGCGCCGGTTTTGAGCCCCGACGCCGGAGAATGGATTATAGCGCGGCTTAAGATGATTCTCATGCGCGCCCCGGTTATCGTCCCGGTCCGCCGGCCTGTTATCGAGGACGGGGCCGTCCTGGTTTCCGGAGGACGGATTCGGGCGGTCGATTCGTTCCGCAATCTCAGGGGAACCGCCGATGTTCTGGAATACGAGGACAGGGTGCTGACCCCTTCCCTGGTAAACGCCCACTGTCACCTGGAGCTCTCTCACCTTGCCGAGCTGGGAAGCCGTAAGTATTCGGGACCCTTGACAGGCTGGATCCAGGAACTCCTTGACCTGCGCCTGGCCAAAGGAGAAAAACACGCCGGTGAGGCCGGAGCCTGGGCTCTCTCGCAGCAGAAGGAGAGGGGGGTCGGGCTGGTGCTGGATGTCGGGAATCTGCCCGAGAGCAAGGATTTTGCAAGGGAAGCGGGAATACGCCGCCTTTTTCTGCTGGAGATGATGGGAATTTCCCGGCAGAAGGAAGAGCAGACCCTGCGGATCGCCGAAGAGGCCGATCTTTCCTGCACGCCCCATGCTCCCTATTCCTGCGGACCCCGGTTATTGAAGTATTTGAAGAAGCGGGCAGAGGGACGGGATGAGCCGTATTCCATTCATACCGCCGAATCGCGGGAAGAGATCAGGTTCCTGGAGGAGGGGAGAGGCCCTTTCCGGGATTTTCTGGAAAAAAAAGGGCTCTGGGACGGTTTTTTCCGTCCACCGGGCTGCGGTCCGGTCAAGTATCTGGAGGGTCTGGGTCTTCTTGACCGCAACACCCTCTGTATCCACTGCGTACACGTGAGCAGCGGAGAACTGGATATTCTTGCCGCCCGCAAGAGCCGGATCTGCCTGTGTCCCACGAGCAACCGGCAGCTTGGAGTAGGAAGGGCACCTTTGCGAGAGATGCTTGCCAGGGACATTCTTCCGGCCCTGGGGACGGACAGCCTGGCCAGCAATCCCGATCTGGACATCTGGGAGGAGATGGCGCTCATCCGCCGCCAGGAGACAGGAATCGATCCGGCCACGGTGTTTGCCATGGCCACCCTGGGCGGGGCTGAAGCCTGCGGGGTCGATGATCTTGGAGTTCTGGCACCCGGTTATGCCGCCTCGATCCTGGCCCTTGATTCCACAGGCATCCCGGCAGGGGAGATTATGGAATACCTCACCTCCGGTAACATGGCAGATAAGGTGGAATGGGCAGAGCACTAGAAGATAACAGGGTTGCGGCCCGGATCGGGATGGTCAATTTTATAAATACCGCTCCCCTCTATGAAGTGTGGAAACGTACGGTGGACCGTCCCGAATGGCAGGTTATCGAGGCCCCGCCAACCACCCTCAACTCTATGCTGCAGCGGAACGAACTCGATATGGGGCTCGTTTCTTCGTACGAGTACGGCTGCAATCCCGGGAAGTACAGGGTTATGCAGGGGCTTTCCATCAGTTCCACCGGCAGGGTGGGCAGCGTCTTTCTTTTCTCGCGCAAAAAACCGGAGGACCTTGACGGCGGTAAAGTGCTATTGAGCCCCCATTCCGCCACTTCGGTGGCCCTGGTCAAGATCCTCCTGGAAGACCTCTACCGGGTGCAGCCTTTTTATGAAACCGGGATCGTCCCCGATCTGCGGGGAGAAGACACGGCCTCCTATTTGAAGGAGGTTGACGCCGTCCTCGCCATAGGCGATAACGCCCTCAGGCTGCAGGCAAATGAGCTGTTCCCGGTCCAGCTTGATCTGGGCAAGGTGTGGATGGATTTTACCGGTTTTCCTTTTGTCTTCGCCCTCTTTGTGGTAAGGGAGGAGTTCTGCCTCCGCAACAGCGGGGTTGCCGGGGAAATACGGAGCGAACTGCTGCGCTGCACAGCGGAAGGCAGGAAAAACCTGGGGGAGATCTGTCAGTCGGCCGCCCCCCGAATTCCCATGAGCCGGGAAGACTGTTATAATTACCTGAAAGGCATCGAGTATGATCTGGATGACGATAAGGTCGGCGGCCTGACCCGGTTTTTCGACTACCTGATCAGGCGGCAGGATATTGCGCCCGCGGCCCTGCCAATAAAGTTTTTTCCCCGGCCCTGAACCTGAATCCCTAAACCTCTACCTCCTGTACATGCAAAGTCCGGACGAAAAAAAGAGATTTGTCAGAAGAAAGTTTTCTTCCATCAGTCACCGCTATGATTTTCTCAACTCGACGCTCAGTCTTCTCATAGATCATTACTGGCGCTGGCGCACCGCCCGGGAACTGCGGCAGTTTCCCCAGGGTCCCGTCCTCGATCTCTGTGCCGGTACTCTTCCTCTGTCCCGGGAGCTTGCCAGACAGGCTCCGGCCCGGGAAGTTGTGGCCATGGATTTCTGCGAAGATATGCTGAAAGCCGGAGTGGCAAAACGAAAGGCTTCCAGGAGGGATATCGACCGGCGTATCCATCCCGTGGCCGGAGACGGAGAAAAGATTGCCGCCGGATCGGATATATTCCAGGGAATTACCGTGGCCTTCGGGGTCCGCAACCTGGCCCGCACCCTTGAAGGGCTGAAAGAAATGTATCGGGTTTTAAAACCCGAGGGCAGACTCCTGATCCTGGAATTTTCCAGGCCTGGCAATCCCGTGGTAAAACCGGTGTATAATTTCTACCTGAACAGGATCCTGCCGAGACTGGCCGGCCTGGTCTCCGGAGACAAGGAAGCCTACGAGTATCTGGCCAGCTCCATCGGCGGTTTTTACGAACCGGCCGAACTCCTGGCCATGATGGAGGAAGCCGGGTTCAGGGATGTGCGGCGGATACCGCTCACTTTTGGTATCGTCAGTATCTACCGGGGAGTGAAATAGAGGAGAAATTTCAAATACCAAAATGCAAATATCAAACAAATGCCAAAACCAATAACCGAGATGGCAGACACCTGATCCTTTGCTATGGTTTATCGTAATCGTAATCGGTATCGAAATCGGTATTGAGGATTTTCATTCCTGATTCCACCATGGATGGGAATTGGATGATTTTTTGCTCAGATTAATTCCAAAGCGATAAATCACAAACACAAGACTCATTGCCAATGGCTAAAATTTCACAGAATACAGCGTAACCATTGAGGCCGGAAACAGTGAGAGAGGTTGATAGGTCGATTTCGATTTCGATTTCGGCAGTGGTTGGGGACAACCATAATCCGTCTTTGACCTGAAGGATGAGGATGAATAACCAGTAAAGGAAATAAGTTGATGAAAATAATAATGGCCATAACCGGTGCTACCGGGTCGATCTATGCCCGCCGGTTCCTTGAGATTCTCTCCGAATCTGATGTGGAGGTGCACGGCATCATCTCCCCGACCGGAGAGAAAGTGTTGAAGCTGGAGGAGGGGTTGGGGGCGGCGGAGCTGGCCGCGGTATCGCGCTGGTATGAGGTGGATGACTTTACCGCTCCCATGGCCAGCGGCTCCAGCGGCTACCATGCCATGGTGGTGCTGCCCTGCAGCATGGGAACTCTGGCTGCCGTCGCCTGCGGCTATTCGGGAAATCTCATCCACCGGGCGGCTGATGTGACCCTGAAAGAGGGGAGGAAGCTGATCCTCGCTGTCCGGGAAACCCCTTTCAACCGCAATCATATCAGAAACATGCTGACGGTCCACGACGCCGGAGGAACCATCTACCCGGCCATGCCCGCCTTTTATCACAATCCCAGGGACCTGGAGGACCTGGTCTTCCATTTCTGCGGCCGCCTGGCTGAGCAGCTGAGTCTGGAGGTCAGGGGGCTCCGCCGCTGGCAGGGCTGAAAGCCGAGCAAGCCGGACGATCTGCTTTTGGACGTAATTATTGGCCTTCCGACTGGTTCAGATCGATGATGACCAGCTCCTTATCGTTTCCTATCTTGAGGGAGAGGCGGAGGCGTGTAGCGCTTTCGGCTTCCTCCCTGGGCATTCCAGGAAAAAAGAGAACCCCGTAAGCCAGCTGCTTGGGGGTGATGATTTCATTGCCGAGCTGCTTGTTTCTCAAGTCATCTTTTATTTTTCTTCCGGTCTCACTGTAACTCTGGGCCCCTCCGGCAACCGCGCCGGCAGCGGCACCGACCACCGCTCCCTTGCCCGCGGCTTCACCCACATTGCCGCCGGTGACAATGCCGATCGCCGCACCGGCGACCGCTCCCGCCGTACCGAGCAGGAGCGAAGGTACCGCCGCACCTTTCATCGTTTCCCCCACCTCTACATGTTTTTTGGTTCTGTCATAGGTCTGTTCAAGAGAAAGAATGGGCCAGGCCTGGCTTTTGTCGTCGATCAGAAAAGTTTGATCCGCTTCGATCCTCACCCTCTGGCTGCTGTCGTTCTGGAAGGTCACCTGAACAGGAAGGATTCCCGCCTTCCTGATGTTGAAGCCAAAAGATTCGGCAGCCTTCTTGCGATCGGCGAAGGCCCGGGCCGTGATCTTCAGGCCGTTTTCAAGCTCCACTACATTTACCGTCCCTTCCGGAAGTTGGATCGGGGTAACCCGTTCTTTATGGGTGCAGGCGGTTGCCGTGCAGACAATGAAAAATAAAATTGTCCAAACTGTCAGGTGCTGTGATGGACGTTGAGTACGAATCATTGGATCTTTCCTTTGTGAATTCAAGAAACACCAGTTTTTACAACCACCTGATGACCTCTCGGCAGGCTATCAGTGAAATCTTGAAGCAGCGCTCCTCATGGACTGTTCCAGCGAGACCCTGGAGTTTTCAACACCGGACTTGATGTCCTCCCAGGCCTCACTGCTTGCGGCTTTCAGTTCGTCCAGTTTTTTGCTCGTATCCTGGTGCTTGGACCGCAGCTCTTCTATTTTTTTCTGGGAATCAATCTTGGCATCGGCCTTTTCCTGGTCAGCCCTGGCCTTGAGCCTGTTGATCTCCGCTTCCCATTCGTCCAGCTGAGCCTGCAGTTTTTCTTCATACGCTTCCCGTGATTTCATGAGTTCATCTCCTGTTTCAGTTTTTGAGGGGGCAGATAAATGATAAATTCATTAACCGGTTCCACCAGGACACTGTGAGGCTTTTTCTGTTCCGATCTCCCGACCAGTTCGGAATCGGCCAGAAAGCCGAAAAAAGCATCTCTGGCAACACCCGGTCCTACTTCCAGCTTTTTATGCCAGACCCGGATCGTACCCAGAGTGCCGTCCCGCCTGTGGTAATATCCTCTCAGGCGGTGGGTGAGAAACACCAGGCCCGACTCCGTATCCGGAAACCCCTGGAGGGTCAGGGGCGTGCCTGCCGGCTGATGGAGGGTAAGCGCGGCCGGCGCCTCCTCGGCTTCAGCTTTCATTGTATAATTCCTGTAACGCTGTGTCGAGTGGTCGTAATCGTAGCCAAATGAAATTTTTCCTCTGTGCCAGGGCAGTTTCCAGATGTAACGGCTTACCGTTGCCAGCCGGGAGTCCAGGGTGGTGGCCAGAAACCAGATACAGCGTGCTTCGCTGTCCATTTCAGTGACGTAAGTCCGATAGTTGATCTGACCCATGCGAAACCGTGGTGAAGGGTAGGCCGCCAGGGTGAAATCATCGGCGATGAAGCAGACCGCGGAAAGCAGGACCTTCTCTTCATTGTCGATCATGACTGTGTCCAGCCGAAATCGTTCCGGAATGAGTCCTTCAAGTCTGTAGGGGGAGACGGCATAGGTGACAATGGAGAAATGATTCAGTCTGCAGAACACATCCAGACCGGAAGGTGCCGGTCTTTCTTCTGCAAAGTCTCTGAACCGTAATTTTTCCTGCAAGGATCACCTCTTTTCTATTTCCTGAACCCCATGGGATGGAGCCGGAAAAGGATAACGAAGCAACCTGAAGATAAAAGAGCAGCCCCTGTAGAAGTTCTGTCCTCTATGCGGCTTCGTAAGATCATTGCTTCATATCAAATAAATCGGTTGATAAATACCTTTCACCCGTATC
>JBEPXR010000142.1:0-6854 GCA_041641775.1 Desulfobia sp.
TCTTTTAAATGAATTTCCCGGTGTTGACAAGGTAAACTTTTAACTTGACACCTTCCATGATTCAATGGTTCAATGACCGGATTCAGGGCTCGTACTGTTCGGAGCAGCTCTCCGCAGGCCTTACATCCCGACCTTTCACCCTCCCGCATGAGAAGGAGAACAATTAATGCGCAGCGATACGATAACAAAAGGCTTGGAAAAGGCTCCCCACCGCTCTCTTCTGAAAGCCATGGGCTACACCAAAGAAGAAATCAGTCGCCCCCTGGTGGGTATTGCCCACGCTCAGAATGAAATCATTCCCGGTCATATCCATCTCAACAATATCGTGGAAGCAGTCAAAGCCGGGGTGCGCATGGCAGGAGGCACTCCCATCTCTTTTGCCACCATTGGAGTCTGCGATGGTATTGCCATGGGGCATACGGGAATGAAATACTCCCTGGCCAGCCGGGAAATTATCGCCGATTCTGTAGAAATCATGGGAATGGCACACCCCTTTGACGCCCTGGTCCTTATTCCGAACTGCGACAAAGTAACACCCGGCATGCTGATGGCCATGCTGAGGCTGAATCTCCCGGCCGTAATGGTCAGCGGCGGTCCAATGCTGACCGGCCGTTTCCAGGGGAAAAACGTTCACCTGGTCAGTGTGTTTGAAGGGATAGGCAGGGTAAAGTCAAAAAATATGAGCATGGAGGAACTGGAGGAGCTGGAAAATGAAGCCTGCCCAGGATGCGGCTCCTGCGCCGGCATGTTTACCGCCAATTCCATGAACTGCCTTACCGAGGCCATCGGCCTGGGCCTGCCTGGTAACGGCACTATCCCCGCAGTGTATGCCGCCCGCCTCAGGCTGGCCAAACAGGCCGGCATGGCTGTAATGAACCTCTTTCACGAAAATATCCGGCCCCGTGATATTGCTGTAGCGGAAGCTTTTGAGAACGCCATGGCAGTCGACATGGCCCTGGGCTGTTCCACCAATACCGTTCTGCATGTTCCGGCAATTGCCAGGGAAGCGGGGGTCGACCTGCCCCTGACCATGTTCAACGAAGTAAGCGGAAAAATCCCACATATCTGCAGCCTCATACCGGGAGGGCCCCACAGTCTGCAGCAGCTGAACGAGGCAGGCGGCGTCCCCGCTGTTATGCGTGAACTGCAGAATACCAAAATGGGCCTTAACCACCAGGTAATGACCGTCACCGGCAAAACCCTGGGCGAAAATCTGCAGCAGGCCAGGATACGGGACGGTGAGATTATCAGACCGGTCACCAATCCGTACCACAAAGACGGGGGTATTGCAATACTGTACGGAAGACTTGCTCCGCATGGCGCCGTCGTGAAGCAATCTGCCGTCGCACCGGAGATGATGCAGCATAAGGGACCTGCAAGAGTATTCAACTCAGAACAGGAGGCCCTGGACTCCATCCTGTCCGGAGCCATCAACTCCGGAGACGTTGTCGTTATCCGCTACTGCGGGCCTAAAGGAGGTCCCGGCATGCCGGAAATGCTTTCTCCCACCTCCGCCATAATAGGTATGGGGCTTGGTAAAAGCGTTGCCCTGCTTACAGATGGACGATTCTCCGGAGGGACGCAGGGAGCCTGCATCGGCCATATCTCACCTGAAGCGGCTGAAGGCGGTCCCATTGCCCTGGTAGAAGAAGGAGATACCATAGTTATTGATATACCCGGGAAACGGCTGGAACTGGAGGTTGATGAAAACACCCTGGCCAATCGCAGGGAAAACTGGCAGCCACCGGAATCGAAAATAACCAAGGGCTACGTGGCCAGGTACGCACGGCTGGTTACCTCAGGCAGCAGCGGAGCTGTTCTTGATGAGAGATACGGAGCGGGCAGTGTTGAGGATAAAGGCTGAACAGCACGCTTTACTACACCATTGCCTCCTGCCCCTCCTGGTCATCCTGAGCACCGTTCTGCTGCCACAGAGGGAACTTTCCGCCGAAAGTCTCAACCAGAACAGGATCTGGGGAGACTCTGCCACTGAACTCAAGGATACCTCCTGGCAGATTATCGCCGATAAAATTACCAGGTATACCGATCCTGATCGAATCATTGCAGAAGGAAATGTGCTTCTTCACCCCCGAGAGGAGAAGGGGGGGGAACCGACTGTTCTTCAGGCAGACTGGATCAATTACACCAGGTCGGAGGGAAGGGTTGAAGCCAGGGGCAATATCGTTTTAAAAAGGGCAAAAAGAAATCTGACTGCTGAAAAAGCGACCATTGACCTTGACAGCCAGGAAGCCTCCTTTACTGAAGCCACTCTTTTTATACCCAAATACCAGCTTCATTTCACCAGCAGACAAATAAACAAAACATCAGAAGATATCTACCACTTCCAGGACGGATACTATACCACCTGTTCTATCGAAGAGGGGAAAAAACCTCCCTGGCAACTGAAAACCGGCGAGGGAACTCTCGATCTCAATGGCCTCGGCCTTCTCAGGGACACTGTTCTGCGGGTCAAGGGATTTCCGGTTTTCTATGTCCCCTACCTGCCGATACCTCTTTCCAGGGAAAGAGAGACCGGATTTCTCCTGCCGGAGCTCTCCTCCTCGAGCAGAAGCGGCGTCGGCATTGCTGCTCCCTATTTTATCAATCTCTCACCCAGCAGTGACCTGACATTTTTCCCGGGCTATCTGTCCAGAAGAGGTCCCTCAGCCGGACTGGAATTCCGGTATTTTGCGGGGTACGAATCGAAGGTCTTTCTGGGCGCCTCCTATCTCAATGACCAGACCGAAGACACTCCGGCGGATGACTACAAGTCCGATGGCTTCCTTCGACAGAAAGAAAATCGCTACTGGATCTGGGGAAAGGGAGATTACGACTTCGGGGACCGGCTCATTACCAGGATCGACCTCGATATAGTTTCCGATCGGGACTATCTTCAGGAATTCGAAAACAGCGTAGCCCGTTTTGACGAGCTTGACAGTAAGATGTTTGACCAGACCGGCCGTGGTTTCGGAGAACCGTCCCTGCCCTATCGCCTCTCCAGGTTCAATCTGAATAAATCATGGGATTCCGCCTTTCTCGGCGGTCAGATAATCGGTATTGACGACAGTGATTATCCCCCCGCTGCCGCCAATCAGATCAACAGCCTTCCCCACCTGATCTACGCCGGCTTCAATCGCTTAACCAACTTTCCTTTCGACTTGACCTGGAACACCGACTATGTCAACTACTGGCGGGAGGAGGGAATTGGTGAGGAAAGACTGGATCTTCATCCTCGTCTGATTTCCAGTCTCCCCCTCCCCCCTTCCCTTGAAGGGATGGTTTCAGCAGGGTACCGTGAGACAATTTACAGCATTAACTCTTACGGGAACTCCGACTGGAAGTTCGAGGAAACCCAGTTTCGTTCCTCTTGGGATGTGAAGAGCGAACTGGGAACGACCCTGGTCCGGGATTTTGGCACGACCATGGGCTCATGGGAGCACATCAGCCATTCGTTCCGGCCTGAGGCGTCTTATCATTACCGCTGGGTAAACAATGACGATCCATTGCCAGCTTTAGATATTGTTGACACCCTGCCGGACATTAACCGGTTGACATACAGCCTCAACAATTACTTCCGGGCACGAGGACGGGACGGGAATGGTAAACCTTTTGAAAAATACCTGGGATATGTTAAACTTTCCCAGTACTATGACCTGCAGGAGGCCAGGAGAGATCTCACTACTCCCTGGGATGAACGGAGACCCTTCTCCGATATCGCTCTACGAATGGACATCTATCCTCTGCCCCGTTGGGAATTGAAATTCAGGAGCCGGTACTCCGTGTATGGAGAAGGAGTGACCAATTACGATCTCTTTACAAAGTACAGCACCACGAGAGGAGACAACTTTTCCATAGATTACCGGTATGAACGGGACGCCGCAATCCATGAAATCAATGCCGAAGTAGAAACAAAATTGACCAACACCCTTATATTCCAAGGGGACATCAAACAGTCCCTGGAGAATGATGAGACGGTAAGTTCTTCCCTGAATCTCATATATCATCCCCAGTGCTGGGCTCTCAAATTTTCAGTAGAAAACACCCCTGAGGATGAACGTATCGCCATAGTGCTGTCACTGGTCGGCCTTGGTGATTCTCTGGGAATAGGATTTACAGAAGACTTGGCCGAAGGCGGCGGCATTGAAACCACCCTGGAGGGCAACGTCCTTGACATCAGTGACTCGATGAGGTCGAATGAAGAGTAAATTATCTGAATCACCACGCCTGAAACGACTATAAGAGGAGAGATAAATCGTAAGTGATCTCTGAGCAACCCTTTGTTTTGGGGCTTCTATGCCCATAAGGCCCGGAAAGCATAATATGGATTACGATGTTTTTAACGGGGACGCTGACGGGATTTGCGCCCTTCATCAGCTGAGATTGGTCGACCCCAGAACGTCCCACCTTATTTCCGGGGTCAAGAGGGATATCGGTCTTCTCAGCCGGCTGAACAGCCTCCCGGAATGCCGCGACAACAGGATAACCGCCCTTGATATATCCCTGGATAAAAACAGGGAAGATCTGCTGATCCTGTTGGACAACAACAACCATGTATTTTATGCCGATCATCACTATCCCGGCGAAATACCCGACCGGGCAAACCTCCAGACCATAATCGACTCCGATCCCAATATCTGTACCGGACTGCTGATAGACAGGATGCTGGACGGGAAATACGGATTGTGGGCGATTGTGGCCGCCTTTGGTGACAATCTTCATGAGGCGGCCCTCACGCGGGCCGAGCCCCTCGATCTTACTGAAGAAAAACTGGCCATTCTCAGGGAAACTGGTGAATTGCTCAACTACAATGGCTACGGCAGGGAAGTCGGTGATCTGCTTTACTCACCGGAGGATCTCTACCGGGAGGTATCAGGCTATGAGAATCCCTTTGAATTCCACGGGACCTCGAAAATCTTGAGTACGCTCAGAGAGGGTTTCACATCGGACCTGGAGCGGGCAAGAGCTGTCCAGCCCTTGTCGGTGTCGGCCTCGGGAAGAATATACACATTCCCTGATGCCTCCTGGCCTCGCCGGGTTGCCGGGATTTTCAGCAATGAAAAAGCCCGGGAAGCACCGGGGCAGGCACACGCAGTTCTGGTTGACAACGGTGATGCTTCCTACCTGGTCAGTGTCCGGGCTCCGCTGTCCGACAAAAGAGGAGCTGAGGAGCTGTGCCGGCTTTTTCCTACAGGCGGTGGGAGAGAGGCTGCAGCAGGCATTAACAGTCTGCCGGCGGACAGCCTGGATAAATTCATTGATCAATTCAATAAAAAATGGAAACAGCCGATATAGTACTATTATGAAAACGAGCACCCCTGAAAAATTCCGACGAATTGCTGTGCTGGTCCTCAGTATCTCACTGCTGGTATGCGTCCCCCCCTCAAAAAGCCCGGCGGCTGACAAACCAAAGGCTGCTGACCTGGTGACGGAGGGGCAGAAGATAGACCTCGATTCCCGGCGCTATGAGGGCCTCTTCAAGGAACTCAGACTGCGGTATGATTTTGACAGGAAGTACCTGAACCGGGTTTTCTCCGGAGTCAGCATAAAAAAACGTGTTCTCGAACGCATGGACGCTCAATATGAGGCTTTGCCCTACTACCGCTATCGTCCCATATTTATCACAGAGGGCAGAATCCGAAAGGGCCGGGAAAAACTGGAAGAACACAAAGAGCTCCTCGACAGGGTAGAAAAGGAATTCGGCGTTGAGAGAAAAATTATCATTGCCATCTGGGGCATAGAGAGCCATTACGGTGACCATGAAGGCAGTCTGCAGCTTTTCCGAACCTTAAACACCCTGTATGACGCCTACCCCAGAAGGAGAACGTTCTACCGCAAGCAACTGATCCATTTCCTTCTTTTGTGCCGCGAAAACGATGTGGACCCTCATTCTGTCAAGGGCTCCTATGGCGGGGCTTTTGGTCAAACCCAGTTCATACCGTCAAGTTTTCGCGAGTACGCCAGAGATTTTGACAATGACGGCAAGAGAGATGTCTGGCATTCCGTTCCGGATATACTGGCCAGTATTGCCAACTATCTCCACAGGTTTCACTGGGTTTACGGGGCGCCGATCTATCATGGCATCGGATCAGAATTAAAATGCCAGACCTTAAAAAACGCCTACAGCTTGGGACGAAAGGGAAAAGTTACCAGGAAGCAGGTAATGTCCGCCCAGGATATACAGATTCCACCTTCACCCGATCAGAAAAAACTTACTGTCGTGGGGCTCGAACAGAAAGACGGGGAAACCCGCTTCGTAGCAGGTTACCCCAATTTCCAGGCAATCACAGCCTGGAATCATTCCAATCACTATGCCATGGCGGTGACTGAACTGGCAGAGAAATTTTAGGGGTCCACAAATAATGAGGCAACCCGAAACAGATTACTGGATAAAATCAATGCTGGCCAGCCATAAGAATGTATCGGATCTCATTCTGACTGTCGGCCAGCCCCTCCAGGTCGAGACCTCGGGTCAATTGCAGTCCGTCCCGATAGAGCCGGAAGTAAAAGAGCTTACTCCCTTCCAGGCAGAGGTCTTCGCCCTCAACATGATTAACGGCAACAAACGTCTGATGGACGATCTTGTCCAGCACGGCTCCTGCGACCTCTCATACTGGCTGGGTGATCAGGCTCGCTTCAGGGTAAACATCTTTTCCCAGAAGAAGCAGTTAAGCACGGTACTCCGACAGCTGCCCACCAAAGTGCCGACCATAGATGAGCTCAGTCTTCCCAAGGTAATAAACAATATGTCCGGAGAACTCAACGGCATCATCATGGTCACTGGTGCCACCGGCACAGGTAAATCGACAACTCTGGCCGCCCTGATGGAGAAAATAAACCAGGAAAGACCGATACAT
>JBEPXR010000143.1:0-6839 GCA_041641775.1 Desulfobia sp.
CTCCAAGACATAAATTCAAAGGGGGAAAATTTATCTCCTTGATACCACCACCATAGATCTCTGTTTATCAGTATTCCCGTGGGCCAAATTCCAAGGGGGCGATCAAGCTCCATATGGGAGTTGATGCCGGTGGCTACCTGCCTTCCTTCATGTCAATGATTCACGGTAAAGTTCATAAAAGTCAGTGGGCCAAGACTCTCCATTTACCCAAAGGTTCCTGTGTCGTCTTTGATCGGGGATTTACTGATTACCAGTGGTACGAATCCCTAATGAATAACGGCATCTTTTTCGTTACCAGGCTTAAAAGCAATGCCCTGGTAAAGTATTTCAAAAAGATAAGGTAAAATATTTTCGCACATTTTAAAAGAGGCATGGTGGCCTCGGTTATGGTTAATTGGCAATCGCCCAAGACAACCAAAACCAAAGGAGCCCAAGACCACTATGCAGAAACAGTATAACAAGGATTTAAACAAAGTCATCCAGATTGATGAAGGCCAGATAAAGGATCATATAGGTGAACTGGTAAGAGGGACTGTAGAAGAGACCCTGAACAATCTTCTTGATGCAGAGGCCGACCAGCTTTGCAATGCGGCTCGTTACGAGCGATCTGAGGCAAGGAAAGACACAAGAGCCGGGCATTATGAACGCGGTCTGCATACCAAAGCCGGGGAAGTTAACTAAAAGTGCCAAAACTGCGCCAGCAAAAGTTTGAAACCGCCATAATAGAGCGATACAAGCGGCGTGAAAGCTCGGTTGAAGAAGCTCTTATTGAGATGTATCTGGCCGGGGTCTCTGTTCGCCGGGTGGAAGACATCACCCAGGCCCTATGGGGTACGAAGGTAAGTTCTGGCACCGTAAGCAATCTTAACCAAAAAATCTACAAACGTATTGAAGAATGGCGAAATCGACCTATCGAAGGCGATTTTCCCTATGTCTATCTTGACGGCATTGTCCTGAAGCGCACCTGGGGAGGGGAAGTTCAGAATGTCTCTGTCCTTGTGGCCACCGGGGTATCGTCAAAAGGGTATCGCAAGATTCTCGGAGTCGTCGAAGGTGCTAAGGAAGATAAAGCCGGCTGGAGCAGTTTTTTGCGACATCTCAAAGAACGAGGCCTGTCAGGAGTAAAACTGATTATCAGTGATGCCTGCCTCGGCCTCGTTGAATCTATTGGAGAATTCTACCCGGAGGCCAAATGGCAGCGCTGCACAGTCCACTTTTACCGCAATGTCTTCAGCGTCGTTCCCAAAAACAGGATGAAAGAAGTAACTATCATGTTGAAAGCGATCCATGCTTCTGAGGATCGTGCTGCTGCCCTGGAGAAAGCCGAATCAGTGACAGAAAAGCTGAAAAAGATGAGGCTGCACCAGGCAGCCCAGAAAGTAAAAGAGAGTATAAACGAGACCCTGAGCTACTATGATTTCCCGAGCCCTCACTGGCGCCGGATCCGGACTAACAATCCCCTGGAACGTATCATGCGGGAGATCAGAAGAAGAACCAACGTAGTGGGAGCATTCCCGGATGGGAATTCCGCCCTTATGCTGGTAGCAGCCAGACCTCGCCACATTGCCGGCACCCGCTGGAGCAACAAATGTTATCTCAATATGGATCTATTAAAGGAAATGGAAATAGAAAAGAATATGGCAGTTGCCTGACAACCAAACCGAGGCCACTGCTAAATCAAAATGTGCGAAAAATTCTGGACACTACCAAGAAATAAAACTGGCAGTGGAGGAACTTCCCCCTATCGTTCCATAGACAAGCAGATTACAATGCTGTTCTGAGCCTTACAGGTCATCTTACAGCTGATGTATCCATTCTACCCTTGCAGAAAGCGAGTAGAAAAGTGGATATATAAAAATCCCTTAAAATGCAAGCTAAATTTTATAAACAATAACAGTAAGTTACCTTGAGACACCTCCGGCCTATTTACCGCATGAAAAAAAGACCTGCAATATTAATACGTTGCAGGCCTTTTACTTTTTTTTGGTGGGTATATACAATTGCGGTCTATGTGTCGCCAAAATGGTCAAGCTTACTGGTTCCACATTTCTCCCCTGTCTTGATCCAGTGACCGTATGTATCAACCAACCTTCAACTGGATTGGATGGTGGTCTAATTGCTCCTTGACGTAAACCGGTTCGGCATGAGTCAGGGAAGAATGCAGGACCAATTCCCAGCTCAGACGTCCATTGTATATCACTTAGCCTTTGGCACTCAGCTGTTCCTGATTGTTTCTGGCTGATTCCATTTCAGCAATCAGGTCTTCTATATGCTCTTTGGTGGAAACCAATTCTTTCATTGACATGCTGGCATAGTCCCTTGAAGAGGCGGCGGGGACGTTGATTCCCTGGCTGCGGAGAAAGGAATCAATCTTTTCCCTGTTGCGGTTGTACACGTAAAATCCCGTTGCCGAGACAGCTACTCCTGCGAGAAACCCATTAACGAATTGATTTGTCATCATAGTCTTCACTCCTGTTCTTGATTGATTTGCTTTCCTCCTGTTTACCTGCCCTGACATTATTCCAAGCATGGCTGTTGCCGCACTGGAATTTAATGCCTTACCACGGGTATCATCAGAGAGACTTAAAGGGAACCTTGAAAAATTGCCATATGGCCCGATTACTGTGTCGCTGCAAAAAGAAAAATGCTCACATATACCTGATATGCTGCGCTTTTTATCTTTGCCGCTCCTTGTCCTCGAACCAGATGTCTGATTTTTGAAGGCACCCTTAATTACATTAATTGACTGACTTATGGTTGAGAAATCTCTGGCCCTCGAGACTCGACATTGATAAGCTGCCGCTGGTCACCACATCCAGATATCTTTGTTTCTTCACTTCATCAAATCCGTCTATGATAGTCAGTTTCAGACCCTCAAAATAGGGAAATTGGATGAGATGGCGGCTGAAAGACACCAGCCATGAGAAGAAGGAGCCCTGTATATATTCTCCTTTTCTGGCAGAGTTGACCAGGTAGACAATGGAGAGGGCATCCGGGTCGAAACTGCCGGTCCGTTTGATTTCAATATAAGCATGTTCTATAACAGAAGCGGCGGTCGCCCCCACGGCGGCCAGGCTCAGCAGTCTGCTGACCTGGTGGTTGACGGCTGAGTACCGGATAACTGCAGCTGATACGATGGTCGCTGCGGAAAGCAAGGTAAGCGGTGAAAATCGATAAGCCTCATTGGGTTGCACATAGATAGGTTGCCTCTGATATTCATCCGCCAGAAAAAGGGTTATCATTTTCAGGATATGAAGCAGCTCGATATCTTTGTGACTGTAGTGGATAACACTGGTTTGGCTCACCGAAGACCAGGTCATCTCCCGGAGACGATCATCCTGGAGAAGTTGCTGCCTGAGAGTCCTGAAATTGTTGGGTGGTATGGAAAAATGGATACGCACCCGGCCCGGAAGGCTGTGAAGTATTGTCAGAGTGGGAAATATCATAGATTGTCTACCTGTTACCTTGGGAAATTTTGCACTCGTTAAAGTGACTACATTTTATGCCAGAGCAATCTCAGGGAGTTGGCCACAACCAGTATCGTGCTGCTGTTGTGCAGCACTGCTCCCCAGAAAACAGGAAGGATGCCAGCGGCACCGAGTGCAAGGGCCACTGAATTGATACCGAGTGTGGAAGCGAAATTTTGCCGAATGATCTTCATGGTGTTTTCAGAAAGCTTGAACACAGCCGGAATCATCATTGGATTATCCCCGGATATGGTGATAGCAGCGGATTCCATGGCGATATCGGTCCTGGTCTGTCCCAGAGCGATGCCGACGTCCGCATAGGCCAGGCCTGCCGCATCGTTAATTCCATCCCCCACCATGACAACGGTGGCACCTTCGGACTGGATCTGAACGACGGCCCTGGCTTTGTCTTCGGGAAGCTGTTCGGATTCGAAACGATCCATGGACATGCGGTTAGCCACAATCTCGGCGTGCTGTTCCAGGTCACCGGTCAGCATAACGATATCATCGATGCCTGCCATTCGCAGGCGGTTCAGGGACTTTTTCATCCGGTCCCTCAGAGGATCGGAAATGCCAAGCACTCCGATGACCTTTTTTCCCCGGGCCACGTAAACGATGTTTTCGCCGTTCAGGGCCATGCCCTGGGTCCGGTGTTTAAAATCATGAGTGTGAAGGCCGTTTTCATTCATGAATTTCTTGTTTCCCACCCGGACAATGCTGCGCCCAATTCTGGTTTCCACGCCTTTTCCAGTTATAATGCTGATATCGCCATGCTTGAGCATGGGCCACCCATAGCTTTTTGTCTTGGCAACGATGGCGCTTGCCATGGGGTGACTCGAAGTCTCCTCTGCGGCGGCGGCTGCGCGGAGCACCTCCTTTCTGGTAATTTTATCATCTGCCGGCACAACGCTTACTACCTCGGGAGTACCTTTGGTGATGGTACCTGTTTTATCAAGGACCAGGGTATCTGCCTTGGATAATAACTCGATAGCTCCACTGTCCTTGATGAAGACGCTGTTTTTTGCCGCAGTGTTGATGGCTGCTGAAAGGGCTGCAACCGTGGATAGTCGGATGCCACAGGAGTAATCGATTACCAGCATCCCCAAAGCCCGGGGCATACTCCGGCTCAGAAGGTAGACAATACCGAAAAGAAAGATGTTTAAAAGCAGCAACGACGAGGAGAACCGGTCAGCGTAGTCCTGCACCGGCGCTTTTCTGTCCGTGGCGTTTTCCACCATACGGATAATGTTGGTCACAGCTGTTTCAGCGCCAACCTGGGCTGCGCTGATGGTAAGAGTGCCTTCTTTCACCGTGGTCCCGGCATAGACAGGATCACCTTTTTTCTTGACGGTCGGCATGTACTCCCCTGTGATGGCAGCCTGATCCACCAGGCCGTCCCCCCTGACCACACTGCCGTCCACCCCGATTTTCTCACCTGTGTGGACCATGACTTGATCGTTCTTTTCGACGGCGGTTACAGCGATTTTTTCGAGAGAGCCGTCAGCGCTCAGACGCCAGGTATAATCCTTGTCCCCGGCCAGCATTTCCCTGACCGCCGATTTAGTACGCTTCATTGTAAAGGCGGTCAGCAGCTCGGCGATCTGATGGAGAAAAATCACCGCAAGTGCCGAATTGCCCTGTCCGATGAGAACGCTGGAGATAATGGCGGCTGAACTCAAGCTGTCGGCATTAGGCCGGCCGGATGAATGGATGCTCCTCAGACCGCTCCGGAAAATGGGCAGAGCCAGCACTAAAGCGGCTATCGCTCGTAAACCGCCCATACTGCCCAGGCCTGGAATGACAGTCAAAGATCGTCCCCGGCCGAAAAAGGAAGCACCCAGTATGATGGTGGTGGCACAGAGTTCCTTAACCAGGGGAATAAGCGATTCCGCCCCAACTTCCCTTTCCCCAGAAGCTTGTTGATTTATATAAGCGGCTTCTTCCCGGTGGGCGTGAAAAGAATAAACCGAAAGATGCATGCTCACGGCATCTATCAAGCTTTCCTGATTGATCCGCTCACTGTCATAGAAAATCAATATGTTGGCAGTGATATTGGAAATCATTATATCCCGCACGCCTTCGATTTCCGCTAACTTTTCTGCAATTTCTTCATTATGCTGATGGAGAAAGTGCAAGGCTCGGCATCCGATGCGGATACGACCCTTGAGGGCATGCAGTATATGAAATTTCAGCAGTGGTTCAGCCTTCCTGTGCATCAGCATGGCGCGTCCTTATCTGTTCCACTCGGGTTTCCATATGTTTGTGTATTTTGACCAATCTGCCGTGGATGCTTTCATTATTTGATAAATCATCGGCTTTCATCATGCTGTCTTTGAAGAGATCTTCGATAAAAGCCAGAAGATCGGCCTCGCTAATGAGATCGGGGTCATATAAAAACAGAACGCTGCGACTGTAGTGGTTGATGGAAACGGAACTCACCCCGGGAAGCTTTTCAAGCAGGGCCTGGAGGGTATCGAGGTATTGGACGTATCCTTCCGGCAGCCTGGCCAGCTCAGATATTCCCAGACGCAGGCGTCCCGGCAGGCTGTGAATAACTTCAATGCGACGGTGAAAGGAGATATTTCGAAACAACTTTTTAAAACTCATCAGGTTCACTCCGAAAACATGTGCTGGTAGGTCCACCAGCCGAGAGTGACGACACCTGGAGTTGAAAACCGGATGCTTCTGGTGAGCAGACCATAGCCCGCAGTAGACATCAAACTGAATCCTACCAGGGTCTTCAAATCCATAAGTCCTGCACTGGCATGATAAATAGCGTCGTTGACCCCATCTCCAACCGCCTTGAATTCCCGCCATAGCAAGGGCTGGGGCCTGGCTCCGATTTCAGCGTCTATGCCGAGAAGCCGGGCAGTAGCCCCGAAAATAACAATGGGCTCTACCTTGACCGGGTCGAAATGGATCAGCACCGAGCCCGTCACGGTGCTGACCTCCACCGAACTTATCGCTTCGATGCATTCCATCTGGCTCACCAGGCTCTCAGCTGCATCTGGGTTATCTTGCAGGTAGGGAATATAAAGACGCAACCTTCCCGGCAGACTGTGAACGGTCTCGATGATACCCTTTACAGAAGGCAAAGATGGTTGTCCACTGCCCTTTTTATTGACAAGTAAAGCCAGCAGGGCCAAGGTGCCGTACAACCGCAAATGCATGCAATGCTCCTTTCATATCTATAGGTTTCAGATATTCTGTCACGTTATTTGGCTGCCTATCCGCAGGCAGTTATTTCAAAAGGCGTTTGTGGTTCTGAATCAGGTGCAGGGAGAGCATGGACAAAAATGCCGTTCCCGTCCGAAAATGCCATTTCTCCGAGTCCAGAATCAGGAAGCCGAGGCTGCTTGTCAACGAACCGAG
>JBEPXR010000144.1:0-6812 GCA_041641775.1 Desulfobia sp.
ATGGGTTCAACCCGGGTGGCCGAGCGCATGACGGTCCTGCGACCCGGATCCACTTCATAAGGCCCGTAGATCGGTCTCTGACCGAGTGGAGTGGTGGTATCCACTTCGAAGCCGCCGGTAAAACTTTCAGCCTCTCCCAGATTCTCTTTCTCTATCTGGTGGCAGATACTGCAAGAGACGCCGTCGGCTGCCAGACGATTACTGTCTCCGGTTGCAGCACCTTTTTTAAAAGGAAGATGAATAAACACCTGCCCTTTCTGCCCCAGGGTTTTCTGATTGTAGCGCATCATAGGCATATGGCAGGCGGAGCATTCATCCTCGATGGCAGCCCGGCTTTGCGGATGATCAATGGTTTCCCGGCGCACAGAGGCCTGCCAGTAAGGATCCAGCGAGGAATGAGCCATAATGGATCCCCCCCAGTCCTCACCGATGGAGACATCCCGGCCGTCGGGGGTTTGAAGACCATTGTGGCAGGCAAGGCAGCGATCCGCCTCGATAAACAGTTGCGGGAGTTGGCTGGCCACAGGCGCTGCTTGGGCCCAAGCCCCCTCTGCCAGAAAAAAAATAACTGCCGCTGAAAGAAGAAATGTATATTTTTTCATCGCTCACCATCCTGAGAAAATGCTGCCGTCGAACCAGTCCCAAAGCAGATAGGCCATCACTTCGGCATCTCTGACATCAGTATTGTTCAACGGCAGGCGAACGCCCATATTAAACCGTACATGCTGCCGTGTACTGAGGGTCACCTGCATCTGGGGAATAATGTCCCAGTCGGTGTCGGCATCTGAGATCAATTCCTTGGCGCCGGCCAGTTCAATGATCGGAGTCCAACGGCGACCATACCCACCTTCATAATATTGATGCCCCAGGGCGAAACGCCAGAAGGCCTCTTCACTGGCTTTATCGTCATCAAAAGGCAGAGCGAAACCGCCCTGAAACTGCAGAAAGAAATCAGCCGGGAAAATCTGGCCGTAAGCGACATATGGCTCAAAAATGGTCGTATCGCTGCCGAAACCTTCGTCCACATCACCGGTGGGCAACAGAAATTCCGCCGCCATGCTGATAATAGATCCACTATCAAGGTTATGATAGATCGCACGCTTCACCCCGAGGACAATATCCCCCAGGCTGGACTCCCAGGTTGTATCCGACAAACCGTTCGATTCTGTTTCCATTTCCCGCCATCCGAAAGGAATGGCGATTTCAAATTGATTGCGCGCTCCGAATCGCTGTTCATAAATAAGTTCAGCTGATAGCCGCTCAAGACCAGCACCATCATAACCTATCTCAAATACCACCTCATCTTCCGGATAGGCTTTGGTGGTCACCAGCGGCCGCGGCAGATTCAATTCCCCTCGAGGCCAGGCGCTGTTTGTGCAGAACGTGCGGATATGCTGCAGGGCAAGAGCGATCTGCTCTCTGGTCAGGGCATCACGGAAAGATGGCATCATTTTCCGGAAGGCGCGAGCCGGACCTCCGAGATGGGCGACAGCTATCCAGTCAAGATCAGCTTCCCGGGTGGCGAAATCACAATCAGTAAAATCAGGCACCGGAGCAACTGCGCCAAGTCGGCTTTTGGGGGCGCCGGCTCCGTCTTTGCCATGGCAGGCGGCACAGGCATAAAGATATATCCCTTCCGGAGTGGATGGAACGTTTTCAACCGTGCGCCTGTCCTCTGCCGCACCGCAAACCTCTGCAGAAAAGGCAGTGAAAAGCAGCAGCCATATAAAAATCAAGTTTGCAGTTCCGGGCAAAGGACCGGATTTTTTCGTTTTCTTCCCGCGCCGGTCTCCACCAGACCGATTTGCGAGTTCGTGCTCTCTTCTCCCACTTCGCATATTCTGCCTCCGGCCAATGAATGACTTCAATTCTGCTTCCCACTGTCAGGATAGCAATTCTCCCCTTCACAACTCAAATATTTTTGTCGCCGTATTTGTACTTTTTACAAGAAATAAACCGGAATAATCATCTGCGAGTCCGGTACGACTCCTGGCGACAATAAGAAGAACTTCCAGACAGCCATCGCCGGAGAATATCCTGCCTCATCACCCGGCATAGCCCGGCAGGTTCACCCCCAATGGCTTCCAGGTAAATTGGCAGCGCCCTCCCCTTTCTTCAGCGCCGGAATCTTAATACTCTCCTCCTTTCAGCATATAAAGCAGATAGTGGTACGAGGCCAGGACCCCGAAGACCAGGAGAAATACCAGAGAAACGACCAGAAAAAAACGGCGGAACGAGGCCACCGACCGACTGACAGCGGGCCGTCTGGCAAGAGGCAGCAGCAGCTGGGTCAGACCGGAAAAGGTGGCGATAATCAAGGATGCATAAATAAAGAGCCCTATGTGGTTGTATTCCGGTTTAATTATACAGAAGGGACACTTATGAAAAGGCATGGCATAAATATACGAAGACATGACCGTAGTTATGGTCAGCAGGGCCAGCCCGAAAAAGAAAACGATCCCCAGGCCGTAAAGGGCTGAAAATATATTATTCCGTAACCACAGCCCCATCCCTCCCAGGAAGAAAAGCAACAGAACGATCAGGTAAAACACCAGGAGCGTATTCCCCTGATCGACCCCAGCCAGCAGGTTGGAAGTTGTCCCGCCACCGTTTTCGAAGATCACGCCACAGCAAGAGGTAATTATATCCGGTTTGAGTCCCGCCAGGTACATGGTCTGGAGTCCCGAATCGGCCAGCAGCAAGGGGAACAGACAGAGCAGATAGATAAACTTGAAGCGGACCAGGGGGTATTCTTCAGAACGAATGTCGAGCTGATGGACAACAAGCCAGAAACCATAGACAAAAACGCCGGCCAGTTTGACAACCAGGGCCGGGATTCCGTAGTCATTAGCGGTCAGGGATCCGGTGGCGCACATCGCTCCAGCAATAACTTGACAGAAATGATCGGCACTGAGGATAAAAACCAGAAGCGAGACGATCTGCAGCGCCAGACCGTATTTCACCAGGGCTGAGGACAGCCAGATCTCGCCTTCAAGCTGGATCTGAGTATTGCTGTCACTGGCAGGCTCCCAGTATCGGAGGACCCGGAAGGCGGTCCGGCAGGCAACCATGATAAGAAGCAGACTGATCAGGCTTATCAGGCTCAGAGCCAGACTGTAGGAATTAAAAAACATGGATTTCACCGTCATAGACTTCGACAATTCTGTCAATGGCGGGATGGTCGGCTACGAGGGGGTCATGCGAGGTTATAACAATAGTTTTGCCGGCTTCTTTCAATCCGGACATGATCTCCATGAAATCCAGGCTCAGGCGGCTGTCAAGGTGGGCCGTCGGTTCATCGGCAAGGATTATGGGCTGATCATTGATAAGGGCCCGGGCGATGGCAAGACGCTGGAGTTCACCTCCGGAGATTTGCTCGGCGGGAAAATCACGACGGTGGATGATCCCGAGCTGTTCAAGGAGCCGATCCGCTTTTTCTCTGCGGCTGCGAGGTGAAACTCCCAGTGGTAGAAGCGGCAGGGCCGCATTCTCGATGACACTCAGCTTGGGAAGGATATTAAACTGCTGAAAAATAAAACCAATGGCCCGCCGCCTGTGCAGGGTCAGAAAACGGTCGGGTAAGCGGGCGAGCTGCTTGCCGGCAATCATGGCCCTGCCTTTTGTGGGCGGGAATATGCAGCCTATTATGGCAAGCAGGGTACTTTTCCCCGAACCACTGGGGCCGCGCAGACAAAACATTGCCCCTTCTTCGATGGCCAGGTCTACCTCTTTTAGGGCCACTACCTCATTGGGCCTGTCCCGGTTATAGATTTTTGTAACAGCACGTAATTCAATGAGCATAGAACACATCCCATCAACCCTGGAGGTATTGCCAGACCAGAAAACAACAAAACATATAATTCACCCCGGCTTACCCTCAACCCTGGAGCGCAGTGTCAGACGGCACGCTGGCACAGCGCCAGGCTGGAATCACAGTCGCGGCGAGATAAGGAAGCACGGTAACTGAAAAAATGAGCAGCAGATCGGCGAGACTGAATTCAGGCAGCAGCTGAAGCGGCGGCTGGATAACTGACCAGCCCAGCAGAACGGGCCTGAAAAGTGCCGCCTGAAAAAAAACAATATGAATGAAAGCCAGGGTGCAGCCTGTGATGAAGGCCAGAACCGAGACAACAACTCCCTCCCAGAACCTGAGAGCCATAAGGTCCGAGGTTTCCCAGCCCAGGACCTTCAGGATGCCCATTTCTTTTCTTTCTTCAGCTGACATTCCCGAGGCTTTGTCCCAGGCCATGATGATAAAAGCGGCCAAGGCGGTCAAAAGGCATATAGAGCCGAAGCCGCTCCGCCAGTTGAAGACGACCTGATAGGTTTTCAGAATCTGGGAGCGGGTGAGCACCCTGGTGTCAGGGAAGATATCAGAAATCTTAGCGGCGATGGTAGAAATCTCCCTGGGATTGGCGACATAGACGCAAAGGTCGGTCACCTGGTCACGGGGCAAGGCAAAGAGGTCACGGGCCTCTTTAAGGCCGGTCACCAGCAGATCCCCGGTCAAGAGACTGGCCTCATCGGCGAATCTGCCTGTAACGGTAAACCCCTTCAGGCTTAAATCCGGACGAAACAGGGAGATCGTTGTTCTGCCGCCCAGTTGCAAGACTTCTTCGACCTGCCGGCCGACCACCACTCCTGCCTCTCCCTTCTCCGGATAGCGCCCCTCTTCCAAGGTCAGATCGATCTGATCGGCCATAGGCATCTCAGAGAAATCAAGTCCCATGACAGTGAGGTTGGCTCCGGTAACCTCCGAAAAATAGTACCCCCAGATCCTGGGCACAACTTTTTTGATGCCGAAGATCCCGGTGAGTCCGTCGCTGTAGACAACGGGCAGACCAGTCTGCCGACCGGCGGACAGTTTCTGTACTAAAATTTCCGGGGTTTCTTTCAAGGTATCCTGGGCGAGGGAGGTTAGAGACCTGGTCAGCATTTGAAAGGAGGCCAGTAGAAATATGACCGCTGAAAAGACAACGAAGATACTGATATTCTTCTGTTTCCTCCGCCAGATGGTGGAGAGGGCGAAGTCAAGGATATTGAGATGCTTCTCAAGGAGGACTTTCACTGTTGCTCCCCTGTTCTCTGGAGATAGGGGGGTGCCTGCCAGAAGGTACCGGTGGGAAAATGTTCAACGGCGCCGGGGTGATCCATAAAGGGACTGAGGTAGTCGCTGACAGCTGGATGCCGGGTATAACGCGCTTCCGTTGCGATACAGAGATCCGTCAGCCCGAGGGAGGCGACGGAGATACGGTAGGCCTCAAGCTGATTCTCATACCGATCCGCCTGGCGGAACGTATACCACCAAAAGCCGGTATTGAGGCCAAAAAGGATGAGTAATATAATTCCTAAGACTGCGGCGGGGCGCATGAATTTATTTCATCCTGTGTTTTCCGCGCCTGGCCTCTACCTTCTCAGTGGTAATTTCCTGGAACCTGAGGATCTCCTCGCCGTCATGATCTTCTGAAAATTTTTCGGCGGCCTCTATGGAGACAAATGGAATGAACTCATGTCCCATGGGACCATGGACATCACTGCCGACGACATAATAAGCCTTGCGGCCGTCAAGCCATTCCAGGGAATAGTAATCCTTGACCCAGATCTCTTTAATAGACTCCCGATCTCCGCCCCCGTACTTGGAGGGATTGAAGTAAAAGGCCAGCATATCCTTGGCCCCGTCAAAAAAGAAGGTTTGATCATCCTGGTAGCGAACCTGGGTTATCCAGTTGGGGAATTTCGCGACAAACATACCGCAGACCTCACAGCGGGACCTGTCCGGAACGTTTTCCTCCGGAGCGGCAAAAACAACCGAAACCGGCAGTATGGAGAGGACAAAAACGAGGAGAGAGCTTTTCAGTAAGGGCGTAACACGTTGATGCTTCATAATTCCTCCTTAACCTTAAATCAAGCCATAACGGCTTCAGTTTAAACTTACCCCGATTTATTCATGAAGATACGGGGACAAAAGCTCCTGCAGATCCCTTTGGCTTATGCCTCCCAGAATTGCTGCAATTATGGTATGTTCCGTATCCAGGACAATAGTCTGGGGTACGAGATGAATATTAAATTTATCGGCAATGGTCCGGTCATCAAGTATTACCGGAAATGAAATATTCAGTTCCTCGACAAACCGCTCAACATCCTCCCTGGGAGAATTGATATTGATGTAGAGCACTCCCAGCCTGTTTTCCCGGTACTTCTGATAATATTTCAGAAAGACAGGGGTGTCGGCCCGGCAGTACTTGCATTCGGTTGACCAGAAACGGATCACCATCGGTTTACCGGCGTAGTCACTCAGGCTGACTTCATTTCCTTCAAGATCAGTTCCAGAAAAACCGGGAGCACTGTCCCCTATTTTCAGGTTCTTATCCGGAGCTTCACCAGAGCAGCTCCAGGCAACCAACGCGGCACAGAGCATGAAGATAACGTTTCTGAGCCCTCTACCATTTCTCATTGCCCTCATTTCAATTATTCGTAAACCTTGCCATGCTTCATGGTCAGCACCCGGCGATTGAGCTGTCTTTCGGCGAGAACGACATTGTGGGTTACCACCAGAAAGGTTATCTGCTTGCGGTTGAATTCGCTGAATATCTCCAGGATATCGGCTTCGGTTTTTTCGTCAAGATCTCCGGTCGGCTCATCCGCCAGAATGATATCTGGATTATTGATGAACGAGCGGGCAATAGCTACGCGCCGCTGCTGCCCTCCTGAAAGCTGTCCCGGGAAGGCATTCACCTTATCCGAAAGACCCACTTTGTTAAGAAGCTCCATGGCATAATCATTCCTGGCGACCGACCTCTCCCCGAAGCTGA
>JBEPXR010000145.1:0-6799 GCA_041641775.1 Desulfobia sp.
ATTATCGCGGCATCCATTCTTAAGCAGCACGGTTATGAGCGCGTGGAAGATAATCTTGGTTCAATGGCCGCCTGTAAAGCCGCAGGCTGTCCCACGGTGAATTTGAATTAACCAGCCAGGAGGTAAGGATGAACGATTTGAATGAACATGTATCTGAAAAGTTCGCCAAAAGCAGGGTCATTATCGGCTCTCTCCTGGCAACGTCGCTTATAACGATATGGAGTGCCATAGGTGATCCCTTTGTTGTCGAATGCTGGGCCCAACAGGACGGGATTCTCCAGTCAGAGAGCATCTGGACTATGGAACGCTGGTCTCCTTATGCAGTGGGTATACTGATAGGCATACTCAGCTGGATTTCGTTTCTTATTTCCGATAAGCCGCTGGGCGTTTCAACAGCCTATGCCCGATCCGCCGGAATGATTGAGAAGACTTTCAGGGGATCAGCGGTTGAGGAAAAAGCATATTACAGCAAGTACGTTCCCAGGATAGGCTGGGAATGGATGCTGGTGATTGGTCTGATTGCTGGAGCCTTCACTTCGGCTACACTCTCCGGGGAGTTCCAGTTTCGATATGTCCCCACGCTCTGGGAGCAAACCTTTGGTCATACCCCGCTTAAACGCTGGCTGGTGGCGCTGGTCGGCGGTACAGTCATGGGAATGGGTGCCAGGTGGGCTGACGGATGCACAAGCGGGCACGGCATCAGTGGAACCCTTCAGCTGGTGGTCAGTTCCTGGATTGCCCTGGCCTGTTTTTTCGTTGGCGGTGTTGCCGCAGCCTACATGATTTATTAAAAAAGGAGCTCTGTTAAAATGCTCGAAAAACTGCGTTCCAGAAAAAAACTCCAGTTAGTCATCGGTACACTGATCGGTTTTTGTTTCGGGTTTCTCCTCCAGAGGGGGGGAGTTACCCGTTACGATGTGATAATGGGACAGCTCCTGCTCTATGACTGGACCGTTGCCAAGATCATCCTTTCGGCCATCGCCACAGGCATGCTCGGAGTCTACTACATGAAAAAGCGGGGACTGGCCCATCTCCATATCAAAGCCGGATCTGTCGGGGCCACGGTCGTAGGCGGCCTTATTTTCGGAGCCGGTTTCGGTATTCTCGGCTACTGTCCCGGAACCATGGCCGGTGCCGTTGGTCAGGGCTCGCTTGATGCCCTGCTCGGGGGGGTCCTGGGGATGCTCCTTGGAGCTGGTCTCTATGCCCAGATATACCCTGTTCTCTCAAAATCCATTCTCAAGGCGGGTGATTTCGGGGAATTGACCTTCCCTGATTTATTCAGAAAGCGAAATACCTGGACGGTTGTCTGCTGTTTCTTCCTTGGGATTCTTCTGTTTCTCGTTGTCCTGGAGACAGCTGGTCTCTAGCAAAAAATCTTCCGCCTCGGATCCCGGTTTTTGAACGAACCTCTTGCTTAGAGTTATTATCCTTCCGGATTCCTTTTGTCCGGAAGGATAAAACGGTTTTCCTGCTCTCCTCCCTCCCCTGAAATTCAATAATCCGGATAGCTATCTCGTTGAGCAACAGACCCCTCTTGCAGAAAAAAATGGACAACAGGTTTCCGGGAGAACATATAGTTTGCCGGAAGAGAGAGTTGATATGCCTTTGATTTTTATTTTATTTATGCTATCTCGGTATAGGGGGCGAAAAGATTCGTAACCGGTTTCTATGATCCTGATATTATATGGCTTCGTTTAATGGGGGCAACTCGTGTTCCGCAGGATCTTAAAACCATCCGGTCGATCGGTTCCCGGCTTCCATCAGGAAGAGTTGTCGTCCAAATCCATAGAGTCCGGCATCTGTATGGCCGTCAGGGAGAAATTCATCATACATGTTTCAGGAAAGTGAACTGATAACCCTTTTTGTCACCGTGGTTTCGCTCCTGGCAGTGCTACCCGTCCTGATCAAGGAACGGGTTCCGGGGAGCAACCTCTTTCTGCTTGCCTATGCTTTCTTTTTCAGTTCCCAGATATTCACGGTGGTTGAGGGGATTTTCCTGGGTGAATTGTTTAATATTCTGGAGCACCTCACCTATGTTCTGACTGGTGCACTGTTTGTTACAGGGTGCTGGAATGATAACTATCATCAAGGCAAAAAATCTGCCTGAGTAAGGCAGGTTTATCCAAACCGGGCAAGCCTTTTGAAAACCTGCGGCCCTCCGGGCCGTTCATAATATATCCGGGAACACATTTTGAATGGTATTGTACTTCTTGATATTATAGGGGCGATCCTGTTCGGGACGGCCATGGCAATCATTATATTCCGGAAGAATGAGGGAAATGCGGTTGCCCGTCAGGTCAGGCTTTTTCTGTTCTGCATCCCTGCCATATTTTTTCTGGTCGAACTCTCTAATATTCTGGAACATACCGGTATCACATCTTACTTTGACAACTTCGAAGATTACCTGGAAACACTGATTCCCGCCTTTTTTATGTTTTTTATTTTTTCGCTTCGAAACTCGAGCGAATTTAAAAAGCGTCTGTCAGCCGAGGATGCACTCCGTGACAGTGAGGAACTTTACCGATCCCTGGTTGAAAATATAGATCTCGGTGTCACCCTGATCGATAAAGACCATAATATAATCAAAACTAATTCGGCCCAGGGGCGTTTTTTCAATAAATCCCCGTCCGATTTTATCGGTGGGAAATGTTTTCGTTTATTTGAAAAGAGAGAAGAAGTCTGTGCGCACTGCCCCGGAGTCAAGGCTTTGAGCTCAGGTAAAACTGAAGAGATCGTAACCAGTGGGAAAATTGATGATGGCAAAGAGATGTTCGCTCGGGTCAAGGCCTTTCCCATTCTGGGGGAAGGAAGATATCAGGGCGGTTTCGTTGAGCTGGTGGAAGACATTACCGACAGCATTAAAAACGAGGAAAGCCTCGCCGATGAAAAAGAGCGACTTGCTGTAACTTTGCGATGTATAGGTGACGGGGTCATTACCACGGATACGGAGGGAAAAGTTGTCCTGATCAACAAGATTGCCGAGGACCTGACAGGCTGGTCGTCTGAAGAGGCAATGGGACGTCAGCTGCCAGAAATTTTCAACATCATCGAAGAACAAAGTGAAGAACCCCATACCAATCCGGCTGAAGAGGTGATCCGCACCGGAGCCAGTATTGAACTGCCGAGGAATATCATTTTAATCTCAAGGGAGGGGAGACGGTATAATGTCGCTGACAGCGGTGCCCCTATCCGCGACCGGGAAAGCCGAATAATAGGTGTCGTCATTGTCTTTCGTGATGTCACCAGGCAGCTGCGGGACGAACAGGAGATGCTCAAGGTCAAAAAACTTGAATCCCTCGGGGTGCTTGCCGGTGGAATAGCTCATGATTTCAACAACATTCTTACTGCCATACTCGGTAATGTCAACCTGGCCCTGTTTGATCCGGATTTGAAAAAAGAGACCAGGAAAGCGCTTGAGGACTCGGAGCTCGCCTCCATAAGGGCAAAAAATCTGACCCGCCAGCTGTTAACCTTTGCCAAGGGAGGCGAACCTGTTCTGGAGGCGACTTCACTTGAAGAGGTTATCCGGGAATCTGCCGACTTCATTCTTCATGGCGATTCCGTGGCCTGCCAGTACGATATTCCACCTGCTTTATGGAGTGTTGACATAGACAAGGGACAGATCAGCCAGGTTATTCAGAACGTGGTCTTGAATGCAAGTCAGGCCTCTCCCAGAGACGGACTTGTCAGCATCACCTGCAAAAATTTGGAATCCATAGAGTATGAGGGAGTGCATCTGCCGGCTGACAGAAAGTATGTGCGAATCACCATCTCCGATAAAGGAGTGGGAATACCGCCAAGCAAACTCGACCACATTTTCGACCCTTACTTCACGACCAAGGAAGCCGGCAGCGGGCTGGGACTGGCTATAACTCGTTCGATCATCAACAAGCACAGAGGGCGGATCGAGGCAGAATCCACGCCCGGGGCAGGCACGGCATTCCATATCTATCTCCCATCTTCAGCGGGGAAAAAGGATGACGAAGTTGTTTCTCAGGCCAGGGTCCCTTTAGATAAGGGCATTCGGGTTCTGATGATGGACGATGACGCCATGCTGAGAAATGTTGTCGAGACTCTGCTTAAGAGACTTGGCCATCAAGTCGTTCTCACCCAGGAAGGTCATGAGGCTGTCCAGGCCTACAAAAACTCAGTCGAGCCTTTTGACCTGGTTATCCTGGACTTGACGGTTCCGGCAGGGATGGGTGGCAGGGACTGCGCTCGGGAAATCCTGAATATCAATCCGCAGGCCAGGATTGTTGTCGCCAGCGGCTATTCCACTGATCCTGTCATGGCGAATTACCGGGAGTATGGTTTTTGCGGCGCCATTGAAAAGCCTTTCCACCTGGAGGAATTCCGTGAAGTAATAGAGGCTGCTCTCCAGTCAGATTAAAATTATCCATTCGAGATTGAAGAGATCAGGCTGCTGCTCCGTCTTCTTTATCCTGAACCGGACAGCGTCTCATTCAGTGGACTCATCCCAAGGGATATCTCTGGGGGTAGAGGACTGCCAGTCTTCCAATATTTTTCTGGCTCTTACATGCTCGCTTTCAGGGACATATACCACTCCCCATCCCCTCTGCAGCTGAAAGAGTCCATCATAGGCTGTATCATGAAAGGATTCAACCCGGGCCAAAATACCGTTCTCTTCCAAGATCTTTTTGATAACGTCCGCTTCCGTAGCGTTTTCAGGCTGGATAAGTTGTTTCATTGCAGGGCAACTCGCTTGAGCTTACGACCCAGAAAGATCAGAAGAAGGCCGAAGAATATCGCATAGACACCTGACAGCCATATTATTACCACGGCCCCTGCACCTGGACTGATCAGCAGGATAAGGGCGAAAAGAATGGAGAGAATACCGCTTAAGGCCAGAAGCCATTCATTTTCGATCAGTTTGCGCAACTTGAAGGAAGCGATTATCTCCAGGATACCGGTAATAAGGGCCCAGGCAGCAATCAACAGTACCAGGGCGAGGATAGTTACCTGGGGCCAGATGAAGGTCAACACTCCAATGACGATGCCGGCTACACCTTCCAGGATAAATATCCACCATCGTTGCCCACTGCTTTTGGAGCCGAAGCTGGCAGCAATAGAAAAGATTCCATCCACCAGAAAAAATGCCCCGATCAGCACTGCCAGAATTTCCAGGGTAATACCCGGGAGAAATATGGCAATGAGTCCTATGATAATGGCTATGATGCCCCGGATATAAAAAGACCACCAGTAACGAGCCAGTACCTTTTCCATTATTGCCTCCTTTGACAATTTGTTCCATCTGTGTGGGAAGACCGTGATAAATTGACCTATGTCATATAAAATATGATATAAAAGTTGTTTCTGAAAACAAATAATTATAAAACTCTCATCATGTCGTCTGACTCTTGTGGAAGTGTACATCTCGAAAAGAGTGATGATATAGTGTTTGAGTCAGGCAGATACTATCGCCAGCTTGGTCAGGTGAGGTTTCAAATAACAGGTTTCTCAGATCCTTTACGCTAATGATTTCTATTTTCTCACTTCTGTTAATTATCGGTCTGTCCATACTGATTACCCGCATTGCCGCCATTGCTCTGCTTCATACCGGTCTGTCCCGGGAATCCGCCAGGTTTCAGGCCCGTTCCGCTTTCACCGGTGTCGGTTTTACCACCTCGGAATCGGAAAAGGTTGTGAACCACCCCGTACGCCGAAGAATTCTTCTTGCCTTGATGCTGCTGGGCAACGCCGGGATTGCCACTGCCATGTCTTCTTTGATTCTTACCTTCATAGATCAGGACAACAGCAGCAGCATTTATTTTAAGCTCGTCCTCCTGATTTCCGGTCTCCTACTGGTCTGGGGACTGGCCCGAAGCAGATGGGTCGACCGGCATATCTATAAACTGGTCAATTTGGCTATGAAAAAATACACCACTTTCCAGGTACGGGATTATGCCAGCCTCCTGCAGCTTACGGGGGATTACCGGGTCAGCGAATACCAGGTGCAGGAGGGGGATTGGCTGGCCTATAAAAAACTGAAGGATAGCAGATTGCGCAGTGAAGGTGTCATTGTCCTGGCTTTAAACCGGGAGTCCGGTGTTTTCCTTGGTGCCCCAGATGGTGAGACGGAAATACAGCCGAAAGACACGCTCATTCTCTATGGACGGCAGGAATGCATAGAGGAGCTAGATGAACGGCGTAAGGGATTATCCGGGGACAGAGATCACAGGGAAGCCGTGGCTGAGCAGAAGCAGGTGGTTACTGAGGAGAAAAGTGAAGATGAGAAGCAGATGGAATAGCCTCAGCAGAAAAGGTGATTAACCAGGTTTTTCCCGTGTTTTTTTATTGGGTTGGTACCGATCCTCTGGTACTTTATCTGTATACATTGGCTTATTATTTGGAATTTGGGAGCAAAAGGGGAATTGACTATGAAAACATGCAGCCTCAACGATTTTATGGAAGAGATCAAGCCCTGGCTTGACAGTTTTCACATCAGGGAAGCCCACATCGATGACAAAGGGCGTTTTGTCCTGATGTTTAAGGACGGCATGAAAAATGTTTACCATATAGACGACTGCAACCGGGAACAGGTAGATGCCGTTCTCAAAGACCTGGCGAAACAAGGAATCAAAACTGCTTGATCGTTTTCCAGGAGCAGCCTGACAACTGTGTCGGTGATTGATGAGAAGTATGGGGACCAGCTGGGATTTCTGGATTGATCGGGGCGGTACGTTCACGGATATAGTTGCCAGGAGACCGGATGGCGGCATAATTACCCATAAACTGCTGTCCGAGGCACCGGATAGCTACGATGATGCCGCTCTTC
>JBEPXR010000146.1:0-6772 GCA_041641775.1 Desulfobia sp.
CAAAGGCATCAATGATTCTGACCCGGATGTTGAGTCTTTAAGGGCGGCAGTTGAAAGAATAGCACCGCATCGGATTCAGTTGAACTCTGTGGCCAGGCCTCCGTCGGAAAGCTATGCTCACCCTTTGACGACCGCGGAGATGGAGGCGATAGGACGGTTGTTGCCCGGCAGTATAGACATCATAGGCGGGGTTAAAAAGGGAAAGGCAAGAGGACGTGATGAGGCTGATAAGGAAGAAATTCTGAGACTTCTTCAGAGACGGCCGTGCACTGCAGAAGAAATCTGTAATGCTTTGAACCTTACTACTTCATCGGCGGAAAAAGAACTGGCCAATCTGGAAATGGAAGGCCAGCTGGTCATCTCCAGACATGGTGACGGAATATATTTCAGCAGTCGCAGGGAGGATGGAGCTCGTCCACCCGCTGAATAGAGCGTGCAACCAAATTATTTGCCGAAGAATACCAATCATTTCACGGTTCAGGGCTGAAGGTCGTAATTTTGGGCAATAAAGCCGATTGATGAAACGCCCAGGTACACGGCCCTGCACCTAAGACAAGTTTAACCCAGGAAAAAAATAAATGGCACAAAAGCAGACAGAACAGGAAGGCGGAGCAGCAGCGAGCCCGAAGCAGACCGCAGAGGGATCTCAAGAAAACAGGACAGCTGGGAAAAAGACTCCACCGCGGAAAACACAGAACAAGAAGACTGTTTCCCAGAAAAAAACCGAGGGGAAAAAACCGGCGACTACCGGCAGGAAAAATAAGAAACCGCCACAGGGTAAGTCCGCTTCCTCCACCAAGCTCCTGATCAATGCCGATTCGCCTGAAGAGGTCCGCATTGTTTTTCTGGAAAATGGTAAGGTGGAAGACTTTCATGTAGAAACAGTGACCTCGGCCCAGGTCAAGTCAAACATCTATAAGGGAAGGATAGAGGCTATTGAGCCCAACCTTCAGGCTGCTTTCGTCGATATTGGAATCGGCAAGAACGGTTTTCTCCCCTTCAGTGACATCCACCCGGAATACTACTGCAAGGAGGTCCCCAAAGGCACCCACTGGAAGGATCTGAACATTCAGGAAATGGTCTGTAAAGGCCAGGAGGTCCTGGTGGAAGTGGTCAAGGAGGCTACCGGGAATAAGGGAGTCGGACTCACAACCTATCTTTCCATGCCCGGTCGCTATGTGGTGCTGATGCCCGGAAGCGCCAGCCACGGTATTTCCCGAAAAATAGAGGAACCGGAGAGAAGGGCCAGACTGAAGGAAATAATGGAATCGGTAAAGATACCTGAAGAAATAGGCTATATTGTCCGGACGGCCAGCCACAATGTTACAAAAAAAGCCATAATCCAGGATATCCGCTACCAGCTTAATCTCTGGAAGGAAATAAAGAAGTCTGTCCAGTCCTTGCCCACCCCCTCACTGGTCTACAAGGAGCAGAACATCATCGACCGCTACCTTCGCGATCACTTCGTCCCTGAAATTCAGGAGATACTAGTGGATGAGAGGGACACTCTGCAGCAGGTGGAAAAATTTCTCAAGCTTCTGCCGGCCAGGCAGCAGAAAACCAGAGTTCGGCTTCACAAGGAAGCTCGTCCCATCTTTAATATCTACCAGGTTGAGGAGCAGATAGAGAAGATGTATCAACCCGAAGTGCCGCTTCCTTCGGGAGGATCAATCATCATTAATCCCACTGAAGCTCTGGTTGCCGTTGATGTCAATTCGGGCAGCACCTCCAAAGATGCCAACTTTGAGGAATCAATCTACCTTGCCAATCTGGAGGCGGCCGAGGAATTGGCAAGGCAGCTTCGTCTCCGTGATCTGGGAGGGCTTGTCGTCATCGATTTTATTGACATGCGAAGTAAACAGCATCGGCGGGAAGTCGAGAAAAAACTGAAGGACACGATGAAAAAAGACAAGGCCAAGGTGACCACTGGCCGGATCTCCCAGTTCGGCTTACTACAGCTCAGCCGCCAGAGACTGGGGCCTCCTATTCAGAGAGGAAGCTATGTGGTTTGTCAGCACTGCCAGGGCAGCGGCATGGTTCGCTCGGTGGAAACCACGGCTTTGGCTCATTTACGGAGAATTCAGACCAAGGCCATCAAGAAAACAACCTCCCGGATACGGTGCCGTTTTCCTTTGACGGTGGCTCAGTATCTTTTGAACCGGAAGAGATCGGAGATCGTAGCTCTGGAAGACAAGTACAAAGTTGCCATTGAGATTGAAGCAGAACCGGATATGGCACCGGCTCAAGCTGAAATCAGCCTGGTGAACGGCGAGTAGGATTCTCCTTAGGTTACTTGCACCCCACCTCGTCTAGGGCCCTGTCGATCAGTGATTCTTCAATGTCGTCATTGATGGTTACCTTGCCGATACCTTTGGGCAGTATGAATACAGGGCAGCCGGCGATCGCCTTTTTATCTGATTTAAGGTAATTTTTTACCTCCTGACGGGTAAACTCGGAACCCCGGGAAAGTTCAACCGGTAAACCGAAGGCATCGATCAGACTTTTGATCTCTTCAGCCTCCTCCGCGCTTAAAAGTGATTTGAGCACGGCTATTCTGTTGACGGCGACCATCCCTAAAGCAACGGCCATGCCGTGGGAGAGAAGGTACCCCGAAGCAGCTTCCATGGCATGACCCAATGTGTGGCCGTAATTGAGGATTCTTCTCAAGTCGGATTCCTTCTCGTCCGCCGCCACTACCTCCGCCTTGATCTGGCAGCATCTGGCAATAACTTCCGTCATGGCCTGCGGCTCGAGACTCAGAATAAGTTCCAGATTCTGTTTCAGAAAGTCGAAAAAATCGGCGTCATAAATGACCCCGTATTTGATAATTTCGGCAAGACCGTTCAGGAGCTCAAGGGTGGGCAGGGTGTTCAGGTTTTCAGGATCAATGTAGACAATCCGGGGTTGGTTGAATGTACCGACCAGGTTCTTTCCTTCCGGTGTATCCACTCCGGTTTTTCCTCCCACTGAACTGTCAACTTGGGCCAGTAGTGAGGTCGGTACTTGGATAAACGGAATTCCCCGCATGTATATGGAGGCGGCAAAACCGGTTATGTCGCCGGTCACTCCGCCGCCCAGTGCTATAAGGCAGGTTTTCCGGTCAGCTCCCGCCTGGGCCAGCTGGCTGGCCAGGTTCCCGATAGTGGTGAGGTTCTTGCTGGCCTCTCCGGGCGGAAAGGTAAGCGTATCAACCTCCAGATCTTCTTCTTTAAGGCCGGCTGTCACCCTTTCTCCATAAATTGAGGCCACTGCTTCATCAGCAATGATGATGTACCGGCTGCCGAGCTGGCGTCTGCCCAAATCCGACCCTATTCTGTCAACAAGCCTGCTGTCGATCAAAATGGGATATTCCCTTTCTCCCAGTCCTACCTCGATCTGTTTCATAAACACGGTTAGTAATGTGAAATTTTCTCAGGAAGCTGTTAAATTCTACGGCTTCCAATTCGGCATCAGTCATTATTGCCGGTGGCGCCACAAAAAAAGGATGCCCCTTTACCAAGGGGCATCCTTTTTTCAGCTTTAATGATGTCAATCCGCTTTACATATTATCGCCTGAGGCGGCACTCTGCATCTTGACTTCAACTTTCTCGGTCAGGCCGGCATAGTACTCTCTGAGTACGTCAAGTACTTCTTCACGACCGAAGTGGTCCACGACCTCGCCGCCTTCTGAAAGAGTTTTCCGCAGCTTGGTGCCTGAGAGGATAACTCGGTCATCCTTGCCGTGGGGGCAGGTCTTCATGGAAGCCATGCCGTCGCACTTGTAGCAGTAGAAGGTCCAGTCGATCTTCATGGGCTTGCACTGCAGGTCCTTGGTGGGATCGCCGGTCTTGGGAATCCGGTCAAAAATTTCCTGGGCCTCGAACAGGGTATAGAAGTCGCCGACGCCAGCATGGTCACGGCCGATCAGCATGTTGTTGACCCCGTAATTCTGGCGGAAGGTAGCGTGGAGCAGGGCCTCTCTGGGACCGGCGTAACGCATGTCGAGAGGATATCCGGCGGAAAGGGCGTTGTCCTTGACGAAATATTTATCGATGTGGACGTCGATCGCCCTGATTCTGACTTCGGCGGGGATGTCGCCGGGCTTCAGATTTCCGATCAGGGAGTGGATGATGACCCCGTCGCAGACTTCGGCCGCGATTTTGGCCAGGTATTCATGGGAGCGGTGCATGGCGTTTCTGAGCTGCAGGGCGGCGACATTGGACCAGCCTCTCTCCTCACAGATAGCCCGGGTCTCGGCAGGCTGCAGATAGACGCCTTTGTATTTTTCCGGATAATCACTTTCACTGAGAACCTTCACCGGGCCGGCGATATTGACCGCTTCCTGGGCCATGACTTTCTGGACGCCGGGATGTTCATCCTTGGCAAGTTTCCAGAAGTTGCCGTCAACGGAGTCTTCGCCTTCGCCTTTGAAAACCTTTTCGCATTCCCATTCCTTATCGGCTTCGGTCATTTCGTACTTTTCTTCGACCTTCATGGTAGCCATCAGCTCGTCACCGGCGTAGAGAGCTACTTCCTCACCGGTATTGATGGAATCGGCTACTCCCTTGGACACGTCAAGGGTGACAGGGATAGGCCAGAAGGTGCCGTCAGCCAGCTGATAGTTTTCACAGACATTCTTCCAGTCCGCCTTGTTCATGAAGCCGGTCAGGGGACTGAAGGCGCCGATTCCCATCATGATGAGATCGCCTTTAGCCCGGTCATGGATCTGGACTTTCTTTAAGCTCTCAGCTTTCTCTATTTCAGCCTGGCGTTCACTGCCATGCAGCAGAGAAATGGTCAATCCCTTGCCTCCATGAGGTTCAACTAATTTAGACATGATACTGCTCTCCTTTGAAAGATTTAACGTCAGATATATCCTCTAACAATTATGAACGTCTATTCAGAATCAAAAATGATTTATAAGAGCAGGCAAGGGGATTGTCAAGCAAAAAATGAGAGATCAGAGGAGGCTCCCAAGCTGATCCGGGAAGCCGAATATGCTGTGTTTTCTTGGCTGCAGGCAGGGGATTAGATGGGGCGGGCGCTGGCTTTACAGGATTTCTAATCGAATCTTAATAAATCATCAAAAATTGACCGATCAGGTGATGGACTGGTCCTCCTGCCTGTCCCGATACTGTCAGGATCGCCTGGTAGAGGAGAACTTGAAGGAAAGATGAGATATTATATTTTTTCGTCGAACAGGATGCCCATTATGTCTTCCATTTTTTCCCGGAGCTTGAGTATTTCCTCGGAGGGAATCTGTCTGATGACCTCTTCGGTTTCCCGGTCGGTCAATTGGGCAACGATGCTTTTAGTTTCCTTGCTCTTGGTGTAGCCGAAGATATAGGAGCGACTCATGGTGTCGAATTTGGACTGGATTTCCTTGACTGCCTCCTCCAATTCCTCCTGGCTTAGGGGGCCGCTGTTTTTCTGCCTGGCAGCTTTCCCATGCAGGGCCTGATCATCGAGTCGGCCGGAGCCGGCGCCGGTGTTCCCGGCAACTGGTTTGACCGGCGGAGTGTCGTTTTTCTGCTGTTCGACGGTAGGAGAGGCAGGGGTGCTGTATCCTTTAAGATCATTGTTGGTTATACTGGTATCCATGACTGACTCCTTTGTCTCTCCGTTTTAGGTGGTAGTCTGGCTGCATTAGATTGAAAAGGATAAACCTGCTGATTTGGCTGTTTCTTTCTGCTGAAAAGATTTTTCTGCCTGGGCTTCCTGATTGTCCCTGCCTTCCTCTCGCTCGGCCTCTAACTCCAGCATGGCGGTATTTTCCCAGATCTCTTTGAGTTTTTCCATGTAACGCAGTGAACGTCCAAGTATCTCGCGGTCACCGAAAGCGGACACCTTGGGAAGTTCGGTGAGGATGGCGTTGTAAAGTGACCTGAGAAAAACGGCTGCCTCGGTGTCCTGGTCGGAGGGTATTGATGAGTAAAGTTCGGTAATTATGGCAATGGCCTTGCTCAGGTTCTCTCCCCTCTTTACGGGATTATTTTCTTCCATCGCCTCCTCGGTCTGGTGCAGATGAGCTATACTCCGGTCAAACATCATGTGGACGAGTTTAACTGGGTGAATATTTGAGTTAACTTCTGATTTCCGATAAGCATTCTGGGCCATTGCTGCATTCATAACTGATTACTCCACTGAATCCATTGGTTTAGGTTAAGAATCAATTGTCTGCATGTATTATCGGACCGATTCAATGAAGAGTTAAGGGAAAACCACATTTTTTGCAACATAAATAGCGGTTGTCTATAGATATTTTACCCCTTACTATGTATACTTTTCGTCAATTTCATACCGTGACTTTAAATATTTTTTCCCTGTTTTTCCTAATATACTGTTGCAGGTGGAAATTTTTTAATGACGGGGTATACTGACAGTTGCAATCTGTATGACGTCCCCACGGGGGCGCAAAGACCAGCAGCGGACTGCCTTACTCAAGCCGACAATTATCATATGCCTTCCAAAAAGAAGATTTCCTATATATGCCGGACCTGCGGAGACTCCTTCAGGAAATGGTCCGGACAGTGTCCCGGCTGTGAAGAATGGAACACTCTGGAAGAACAGGAAGAGCAAGGAGGGATTGCCCTTGGATACAGCGGATCTGTGGCCCGGGTTGAGCCTCTGGCCGAGATCAATCTGGTATCGGAGCAGCGGATTTCCACCAGCATGGCTGAGTTTGACCGGGTACTGGGAGGAGGCCTGGTCAGAGGTTCGGTCGTCCTGGTTGGGGGCGACCCAGGTGTCGGCAAAAGCACCTGCCTGCTCCAGGTTTCGGCATATTTGAGTG
>JBEPXR010000147.1:0-6758 GCA_041641775.1 Desulfobia sp.
AACAACTTTTCTATCAGGCTGTCTATGTCACCGGCTTGAACATGATTACCGGAGTTGCCAGTTGATCCGGTGCTGACTTCAACTGTTTTGAGAGGTTTCATCATTGCTCCTTTCTTCCGTTTCCAGCCCCGCTTTTTCTGCAGTTTGATCATCAGCAGGTAAAGGACAACCCGTTCCTGCACAGTCCGGGCATTCTTCCGTGGTCAACAAGAACCTGCTGACCCCTTGAAAATAACTGATCTGTCCCGTGCCGCCACAGGATAAACACTTCTCTTTCATGCAGCAATATTGATTACATAGTAAAATGCCTTATTAGCAAATCCGTACAGGTAATAATACCAAATTGTCTCATAATTCGAAATACTTTCCTCCTGCTTGCCATGAGATACTGCGAGACGAGTCCTGCTTGACTCTCTGCACCATCGTGGTAAGATTACCTGTTTATTACCATCAGAATGAGAACAGATAAATGGATCAGTGTGTCTCAAAAAAAATAGACTTAAAAAATCTGAGCCGTAAGGAAATAGCCGATCTTATCGTCGAGCAGGGACTCTCACCCTATCGGGGCAGGCAGATATTTTCCTGGCTCTATCGTCCCGGAATTACCGGATTTGACCAGATGACCGATATAGCCAAAAAGGTGCGGGAGTCTCTGGCGGATCATTTTTATTTTAGCAGCCTGCAGATTGCCGGAAAGGAAACTTCAAGCGACGGTTCGGTGAAATATGTCTTTCGTCTGGCTGATGGATATATTATCGAGAGTGTTCTTATCCCTGAAGAGAAAAGACAGACCCTCTGCATATCTTCTCAGGTAGGTTGTGCCATGGGCTGTGTTTTCTGCCTGACCGGGACAATGGGGTTTACCAGAAACCTCACCCCGGCCGAGATAACAGGTCAAATTATCGCAGTCCAGGAGGATATCCTCGACAACCCTGCTCCGGAAATCAGTAATCTGGTGTTCATGGGAATGGGGGAACCTCTTGCCAATCTTGATAATTTGGTAAAGTCACTCGAGATCCTGAAGGATGAACTCGGACTGAATTACTCGGACAGGCGCATAACGGTTTCCACCTGCGGGATTCCTGAGAAAATCAGGGAACTGGGTAAGAGGATCAGGGTGAATCTGGCCGTTTCTCTGCACGCCGCTGATAACCAGACCAGGAGCAGGCTCATGCCGGTCAATCGCACTCACCCCATTGAAGAGGTGCTAGCTGCCTGCCGCGATTATCCCCTGCCGAAACGAAAGAGAGTCATGTTTGAATACGCCCTCATCAAAGGCGTCAATGATTCCGATGATGATGCCCGCAGACTGGCCGGACTTCTGCGCGGGATACCCTGCAAGATCAACCTTATCCGCTGCAACGAGAGCCCGGATCTCTCCTCTGTTCCCGGCTTCGGAAGATTTCAGGCCTCTACTTCGGAGCGCACTGCCGCCTTCCAGCAGATTCTGCGTGATGCTCATTATGGGGTATTTTTGAGGGCCAGCAGAGGGTCAGATATTTCCGCAGCCTGCGGCCAGCTGGCAGTGAAACACTCATGCCGAAAACCGGACTGTGGAGTATCATCTCACCGGTGAAGATTCAGAATTCTTGATGGGATTTTTTCCGGTGGCTTACCGGCAGCAGATAAAGGTCATGTTCCCCGCCCACTTTTAATTTCACCCAGATTCCTTCCGGCTCTCTTCACGAATTACATCCGGATTTTAGCCTCAGTCTTGTCAGGGTTTTTGGCCAGGTACTTATAATGGTTGGCGGCAGATTCGGCAAATCTCTTCATAACCTGGGGCAGATCAGATTTTTCCCAGACGGATTTAAACTGTTCCCTCTCTGCAACCTGATCGGCCAATTTGAAGTAGGGGGGGGTGTCAGGTGTAAACAGCACGTTGTCATATTCCAGTTCGAAGTCCTCTCCAAAGACCTTTTTCATAAGCTTCATTACAGTATAAACAAAAAACTTCTTTACATCTTCGGTCGATTCGGCCGAGCCCATCTTATGTCTGAAATCCGGCCGTAGTTCGTTCTCAAACTTGGTAAAGGAAAGTTGTCTGCTCATGATTCCTCCTTTGTTCTGGTAGTTATACTGCAATTCAGGAGCGGTATTCTTCTATCCTGGAAAGGATATCCTCTATATTTTTCTGTTTCGAGTCCTCGTTGTCCAACTCTGTTCTGGCCTTTCTCAAGTGAAGTTGACTGTTGGAAAACTCCCCATTGTAGTAATAATACAAACCGAGATAATAGTGGCTGTATCCCTGCTTTTCGTGTTGATCATTTATCCTGGCAATATGTTTATAGACCGGGGGGTAATCTTCAATATGTCCCCTGATCTGGTGATAAATCTTTTCAGCTCTGATAAGGTTCCCGGTCCTCTCAAGAGCCAGAGCCAGATAGTAATTATTGTACATATTGGCCGGTTCGGTTTGACGATTTTTTTCAAAGAGTCCAAGGGCCTTTTCATTCTTTCCCGCGTCAAGATAGATTCTCCCCAGGTCTGTCCAGAGGATGGATTTGTCCTTATAGCGTTCCATGATTTCTTTCATATGGCCGGCAGCCTCATGAAAACGACCCTGCTCATGGAGAACAAGAGCGAGGCCATATAGGGCAAAGGCCTGTTCGGTTGTCTCTGCGCTGTCTACTTTGAGCAGCCGTTGGTACTCATTTTTCAGTTTTTCCAGGTCTCCGGTCAAAATGTTTATTCTCGTCTGGATGCGGTTAAAGGCAAAATCGTCACTTTCTTCATAATTACTGGAAGAGGAGAGATTAATCAGATCTTCAACATAGTTCATTCGGGCTCTTGGGATGGGGTGGGTGAGCAGATACTGCGGGATGTTGCCCATTCTGATCTTGTAGAGCCTGTGCATTTTGTTGAGCATACTCAACATATTTTTCGGATCTCTGTTCATCTCCCTCATGAACTCCAGGGCTTCCCGGTCAGCCTCCTCTTCATCTTCCCGGCTGTATTTAAGACTCATCGCCTGGCCAGCAGCCATTCCTCCCATTACCAGAGCCTCTGACAACGGCCCTGCCCCGACTGCCATGCCGGCAAGGATAAGGGCAAGGGTAGCCGCAGTCAGTTTTGGAGCCTGCTCACTTCGACCGGCAATATGCCTGGACTTGACGTGGCCGATTTCATGGGCAACCACACTCAGCAGTTCCCCTTCATTCTCGGTTTTGCTTATCAGTCCGGAATGAACAAAAATAAGGCCGGAGGGAGCGGCAAAAGCATTCAGCTCGTCATTTTTGATAACGTAGAAATGATAGTTGAAATACTGGGAACCTGCGACGTTCAGTATGTCCTGTCCCAGATCGTTGAGATACTGAGTTACATCAAGTTCATGTATGAGGGGAAATTCGCTCCTGATGGTGGTCAGCATTTTTTTACCGTACTCCCGTTCATCCTGAACGGTAAAAGCACGAGCGCTGTCATACTGCACCAGGCAAGCCAGGCACTGAGCGAGAATGAACAGGGCCACTGCCGGTATGGAAAGCTGTCGTCTATATGGTAACGGGTGAAACAATTCGGTCTATTATATAGCCGTAATCAGGCTTTTTATCCTTCGTAGAAGAGGTTAAATTCAGACGAATAAATACCCTATTTAGGGGTTGTATTAACATGTCTATTCCTATAATATCAGTCATCATCTATTCCTTGTCAATATTATTCCTCTGTATATGCTCAGCGAACTACGGATAACCAACCTCGCCCTGATAGAAAATCTTTCCCTGTCCTTTGCTGACGGTTTAACAGCTCTCACCGGAGAAACAGGGGCCGGGAAATCAATAATTCTACAAGCCATATCTCTGCTTTCCGGCGCCAAAGCCTCTGCTTCCTACGTCAGAACCGGTGCCGGGCAGGCAACTATTGAAGCCCTTTTTGAATTCGATCGTGATTCGCCGATACCGGAGCTTATCAGGGAAAAGGGGTTCCCGGAGGAAGGTGAACTGGTCCTCAAACGGATAATCACCGAGAAGGGACGCAGCAGATTTTATATAAACGGCCATCTGGCCACAGGACAACTGACGGGAGAAATATCAGAATACCTTCTGAGTGTAGCCAGCCAACACGATCACCAGCACCTGCTCCACCCCCGTTTTCATCTGGACTTTATCGACCTGGTAGGCAACCTCTGGCAAAGACGCCTTGAATTCGCCTCTCTGTTTGATGAATGGAAAAGAGTTGCAAACGCATGCCACGACCTGATTCACCGGGAAAATGAAAAGGAACAGCATAAAGATTTTCTGCAGTATCAGCTCAATGAGATCAAGGAAGCCCAACTCGTTCCCGGCGAAGATGAAAGTCTCGAGCTTGAAAAAAAACGATTGAAAAGTGCTGACGAACTTAACCGCTTAGGTCGCAAGAGCTGCAGCCTGCTGGAGAGTGCTGCCGGCTCTCTGTCCCAGATCCGGAAGAACCTGGAACTGATGGCTGACATGGATTCAACCTTGGTGGATCTGGCGGAGAAGATCGCCGGTCCCTGTTATGAACTCGAGGAGGGTCTTCCTGACCTGCGCAGCTATCTTGACGATATTCCCGATGATCCTTTTGAACTCGATCAGGTTATGGCGAGGCTTGATGTCATCCAGCGCCTGAAACGGAAATATGGACAGAGCTTGAGGGAGGTCATCGAGCATGGTGAGGAAGCAGAGAGGGAACTTGAGGAGCTCGAAGAAATAGACGATCAGATAGAGAAACTGGAAAAGGAGAAACAGAGACTGGAAAAGGAAGTCATCAGCCAGGCCGAATCTCTGTCCAGGCTGCGGCATGAAGCCGCCGGCTTACTGTCGGAAGCGATACGCAGTGAACTGTCTTCACTCGCCTTCGAGCAGGCACTCTTTGAAATAAAACTGACTGGTGACACCTCTGACCTGAACAATATGACCAGGGAAGGAAGTGATCGGGCTTCCTTCATGTTTTCAGCCAATCCGGGAGAACCGGTCAAGCCCCTGGCCAAGATCGCCTCCGGCGGCGAACTGTCCCGTCTTCTTCTGGCCCTGAAGTGTATGCTGGCCCGCAGAGATCAGGTTGAAACGGTAATTTTCGATGAGGTGGATGCAGGTATCAGCGGCAAGGCTGCAGAATCGGTGGCCAGAAAGATCAAGGAACTTGCCTCACACCACCAGGTAATCTGTATAACCCATCTTCCCCAGATTGCCTCTTATGGGGAGAATCATTACTATGTAACCAAGGAGGTTTCTTCCGGAAGAACCCGGACCACCATACGAGGCCTCTCCTTCAAGAACAGGGTTACGGAGCTTGCCAGGATGCTGGATGGCGAATCGATAACCGATCGAACCCTCGCTTATGCCCAGGAGCTGATTCGGCGTAATACTGGTTCCTGAGCACCGGCTTCCGGCAACGCTGCCTCTGGTCTCACCTGGCCGTTTTCAGCTTCAATTACCCTGCACTATCCATTTCCCCTGGGAATCCCGACAGGCAGTCTGGTGGACTTTTTCGGGTCTGCCGTCGATGGTGGCAAGAATGACCGCTTCGCGGCAGGGGCGTCCCCCTCTCTGGTAAGTATCCTGCGGAGTGACCTGGTATCTGGTCTGGGTATTGGGGTTGACCCAGGTGTTGGTTTGTCCGTCGGGGACGGTTTCATAAGTATGCGCCACCTTCTGCCGGTCGGCTTTATCCATTTCATTACCCACAACATAACCGAGCATGCCGCCGATGGCCGCTCCGAGCAGGGTAGCTTCGGTGTTTCGACCTATAGCCTGTCCGGCCACCGCTCCCGCTGCGGCTCCGCCCAGGCCTCCTTTTTCCGCCTTGGTGGTGAGGCAGCCACTGACGGAAAGCATCAGCAGTGTTGCCGCACTTAACATCATGATTAGATTTTTCATCATACGTCTCCTTCTGTAGAGCGGGGGTGACCGCCATGAAAGCTGCCGGGTCGCATTGCCCCGATAGATACGGGCTATCTGTTTAACAGTTGGGCCACCGCCTTGATATGGGCCGGTGATGTGCCGCAACATCCTCCAACCAGACCTGCTCCCGCCTCAAGACATTTGTTTATGCCTTCGGCGAATTCCACCGGCAGCATATCAAAAACGGTTTCTTTGTCAACAAGCCTGGGTTTGCCGGCATTAGGTTTAGCCATAACGGGAAGGGAGATGGTCCTGCGCATGGTGGCAACTATCTCGGCGGTCTGGTCCAGGTCAAGATTACCGCAATTCATCCCGACAACGGCTGCTCCATTTTCCTCCAGGACTCGAGCACATTCAGCCGCCGAATCACCCATTACGGTTCGCCCCCCTTTTTCGGCAGTATTATAGGTCAGCGAGGCTATTACCGGAAGATCAACAGCAGTCCGGCAGGCTTTAAGGGCACAGACTGCTTCGGCAAGATCAAACATGGTCTCAATCATGAACCCGTCGACTCCCCCCTCGGCCAAGAATTCAGCCTGTTCCTTGAAGGTGGCGTACGCATTCTCCTCGGATAAATCGCCATTGGGCTGCAACATCCTGCCCGTCGAGCTTATATCCCCTAAAACGAATTGACCGGGACCGACGATTTCTCTTGCAAGAGAGGCGCCTGCCTGATTGACTTCTCTGACCCCAACCCCCAGATTGTGGGTTTCTATATAGATCCTGTTCATGGTCAGGGTATTGGTAATAATGAGATCGGAGCCTGCATCCAGATATTGCCGGTGAATATTTTTCACCGCATCTGGATTCTCGAGACAGTTGTGCCCCCCCATTTCACAACCAGCTACGGCCAGTTGGGTACCCATGGCTCCATCCATCAGAATCGGCTGGCTTTTT
>JBEPXR010000148.1:0-6734 GCA_041641775.1 Desulfobia sp.
GTCCAGGGGATCGAACTGCTTTTCCACCCAGTAAGGCCAGACCCAGTCCATATTGTGCTGGATCGCCTTACTGTTGATCAACCCCCTGGCATGAAAAATCAGCCCGGCCCTCAGCAGTTCCAGAGGTTCGCGAACTTCTGAAGGCTGGGCGAATCGTCTGACCCTGGCCAGGACAGTTAGAGGATCAAGAAAACCGTGGGACCGTGCCAGCTTGCTTATGCCCCATCTCAGAGGCAACCATTTCAACCACATAACCGCTCCTCAATTTATGGTTCGACGTGTAAGGACAAACCTGCGTGGATTAACTCATAATTTTACCAACATATTACGTATTCTATTAATTTATCACAAAGGATGGAATGAGAAAATGCCGTCATGGATCAGCCAGCAACGATGAAGGAAAATCATAGGTTGGGAATTACCCCACTCAATGGCCATATACCCTACTTTATAATTACCAGCCCGTCCCTCCATCCAGCGCCTCTTCAAGTCAACTTCATGATATTCCTAATTAAAATGTGAAAAACATTTTCGTGCTACTCTGTGGCACAACGATTGCTACCACAGAGTAGCAAATGATAAGAAATATTCCAGGCACCCCCAGTGGGGATAAACCTTGTACTCCGAACCCGCACTGAGAGGAAATAAACTATGGAAGAATATACTTTTGCGAGAAAAAACCTTAAATGCCCTGCTAAATCGGAAGCGACAAGTGAAGCCTCCAGGCTCGGGGTCTCGGCCATAGGCTTTACCGGAGCGATCATGGGCCTATGGGCTTTTGCCTGTCTGGCAGGCGCCATGACCAGCAGCGGTGGCCCCCTCACGCTGGTCAAGAGCTGGTTTGGGGCCGTTTTAGGACTGTGATTCAATCTCTTACTGTATTTAGTCATGAGTTTTCTGGGGAGTGAAAATGAAAGATACTTCTTCTGCAACCAACGTCGCCACTAAAGACAAAACGTTATCTCATGCATCAGGCACCCAGGAGCAGGAAGCTACCGGGACGAATCTCGAAATGAGCAAGTATGGGATTATTTCCATTCTTGCCGTCGGCGGAGTAATCGGGCTGTTCGGAATGCTCTTTCTGATAGGCGGGCTTCTCAGTGCCGGCAGTCCCCTGAAATTTGTTTCTCAGTGGGTAAAAGCTGCCTTCGGGGTGTAAATTTGTTCTTATAGAAAGCTACTGAAATAAGCTGGTCAAGCTGGATATACAATCAAGACCTTCCTGATCACCAGCCAACCGGCCGCTTCCGAGGCCGAACAACAAAGGGGCTTACCTGCCTGACAGATGCGGGTAAAGCCCCTATTCATGTTACGGCAGTGACTCACAACCGGTATTTAAGCCACCTGTTTATATTCCGGCAACGTACCGATGTCCCTTTACCACTGGTTTCAGTTTTTAGGCAATTACGACACCGAACAATACCACCGGTAACACAAGCAGCAGGAACCTGCCTTCCCGGTGCTGTCAAAGCCGAAACAAGCCTGCTTTATCAGGGTTTGGGCTCCTCTGCCGGAGCAAAATTCAGTGTGGCAAATCCATCTGCAATTATCCAGTAGGACGAAAATGTGTTAGAAAAATTCTGCCTTTATAGTATAAATAGATAGAAAGACAGTGAAAACGAACTTATCAAAAGGGAGGTAATTACGTGGTTCAAGAGGACAATCAAAAGATGAACGAGGAAAACAATCCCACCCATCGCGGACCCTGGGGGCATATTATTAGAGGAATGTGGCGCTCTCCCCTGGGGTTGATGGGGGTGACAATTACCACTATCAGCGCGACACTGTTATTGATTGGAGTGGTTATTGACCTTCTGGGTTTTTTTGATAACCCCTATGCTGGTTTCTTCACCTATCTGATTCTTCCGGCCGGCATGATAATCGGCCTTCTGCTTATTCCGCTGGCCGCCTATATGAGACGCCGGAAATGGTACAAACACGGCATCAGCCGGGACCACCTGCAGCTTAATCTCAGCGACCACAGACACCGGCGATGGGCCATACTCTTCATAATTCTTACAGTCGTCAATGTCGTCATTCTCGGTATTGTTGGCTATGAAGGATACCATTTCACCGAATCCCCCTACTTCTGCGGCAAGGTCTGCCATTCCGTCATGGAACCGGAATACACAGCCTACAAGAACTCACCCCACGCCAAAGTCGGCTGTGCCGGATGCCATATCGGCCCTGGGGCTTCCTGGTATGTCCGCTCCAAGATTTCCGGTCTGAGGCAGGTAGTAGCCGTTGCCACTGACAGCTACCACAAGCCTATACCAGCTCCGGTGGAGGAATTGAGACCGGCTCAGCATACCTGTGAAGAGTGCCACTGGCCGGAAAAATTTCATGGGAAGAGGATCAAGACTTTTACCAGTTTCAGCAACAATGATCAGAAAAATCCCACCACCACTGAAATAGCTCTCCACATTGGAGGCCATAATCCGGTAACCGAAGCCTTTGAAGGCATACACTGGCATGTCAGTGACAATGTTGAGGTCAGTTATCTTCCCGCCAATGAAAAAAGGACTGAAATTGCCAGGGTCAGAGTAAAAAGCCCGGACGGTTCCGAAACGGAATACGTTAACAGTGCCGTGGAAATCGAAGAAGGCGAGCATCACGAGTGGCGGGTTATGGATTGCATTGACTGCCATAACAGACCGACTCATATTTTCAAGATGCCGGAGGAAAGAGTGGACTTCGGCCTTGAGAGCAAAAAGATCAATGCTGATATTCCAGGCATTCGCGAAGACAGCCTCAAGGCCATCAAGAGGGATTACGAGTCCCAGGAAGAGGCCAAAAAGCTTCTGGTGGACTATCTCATGGAACTGCAGGAAGCCAGGCATCCGGAAGTAGCCCAGAAATATGAAGAGGAGATTCGCCGGGCCGGTGAATATCTTCTGGAAGCCTATCTGAACAACGTCTGGCCCAGAATGGATCTCGACTGGGGTACATATAAGAGCCATCTCGGCCATCAATACGCCGATGAGGGCTACGGCTGCTTTCGCTGTCATAACTGGGAATTTGCCAACGAGGAGGGAGAAATCATTTCCCAGGACTGCATGCTCTGCCACGATATGCCGATGTAATTCTCCTGTTCCCAGTAGCGATCAACCCATTACCAAACCCGGGTGCCCGCTTGGCGGGCTGCCCGGTTTTTTTCACTACTGAGGAAAAGAAAGAAAAAGGACCTTCCCGCTCCCGGAGGTCTCCTCCCTCAAGGACTTATCTTCCCCACTTTTATATTGCAACCGGGTTCGCGGCGGTGCTATGCTGAGTTGTATCAACCCCTTTGAAGTGCCCCGGAAAAACCATCCCCGGCTGGAATACTCCTGGAAACATCCGCATTCTCCGGGGACACTCGCCCACTTGCTTTCTGCCCTAAATGAGTGAAAAACGTATCTCGAAAGAAGGTAAAAATTGCTGGCGTTTAACTTTGGCGAGCAGAGTAAGATTTCTTATCGATGGAGAGGAGTATTTCTCTGCTCTGGCCTCTGCCGCTGAAAGGGCCAGGGAACAGCTCATAGTAGTCGGCTGGGACTTGCACAGCAAAACCAGACTGCGCCGGGACAGGAAAACCGATACCCTGACCGAGACATTTGAAGACTTCCTGAACTCCCTCGCCAGGCGAAATGAAGATCTGCGTATTTACCTGCTTCAATGGGATTTCGCCATGATCTATGTATTTGAGCGTGAAATCCTTCCCCTCTTCCAGATGGGGTGGCAGACCCACGATCACATCAAATTCAGACTGGACGACAAACACCCTGTTGGTGCGTCCCATCACCAGAAGATAGTGGTGATCGATAACAGCCTTGCCTTTGTCGGCGGCCTGGATATTACTGCAGAACGCTGGGACACCAGAAGCCATCTCATTGATGACAGCCGCAGGACCAGTCCCGACGGGAAGGGCTATGCCCCTTTTCACGATGTACAGGTTGCTCTGGAAGGGGAGGCTGCCGGAGTGCTGGGAGAGTTGGCCCGTGAGCGCTGGCAGAGGAGTAGCGGCCAGAAACTGTCCGTTCCTTCGATGGCTGCCAGCCCTTGGCCAGACGACTGGGAGCCTGATCTGCAGGATGTCAACGTTGCTGTTGCCCGCACTTATCCGAAGTGGGAAACCCGTCCCGAAATACGCGAGGTGGAAAAACTTTTTCTTGATGCCATAGCTGCCGCTGTAGAATGTATTTATCTGGAAAATCAGTACATCACCTCAAGAAAACTGACTGATGCCCTCGCCGCCAGACTTGAAGAGGAAAATCCCCCGGAGATCGTGCTGATAACCCGCTTTACCAGCGGTAACTGGATGGAAGAGGCAACGCTCGACGTTCTCAGGGCCAGGGTGATCAAAAAATTGCGTCAAGCCGATCATGCCGGGAAACTCAGAGTCTTCTTCCCGGTATCTCTTGATGACAACGACAGAGAAGTGAAAAAAGTGATTCATTCAAAAGTCAGCATCTTCGACGACACCATGCTGAGAATAGGCTCCGCGAACTTGAGCAACCGTTCAATGGGCCTTGATACTGAATGCGACGTGGCTTTCGAATCCGATGGAGATACAGAAATTTCCGAAACTATACTCAACTTTCGCAATGACCTGCTGGCCGAACACCTCGGAATTGAGCAGGAAGAGGTCAACCGGGCTGTCGCCAAAGAAAAATCGCTGATCAAAGCTCTGGACAACCTGGCAGGCAGGTATCTCAAACCTCTGGATGAAACGGTCGATCCCTGGCTCGATGCCGTAATCCCTGAAAACGAAGAGCTCCTCGATCCTGAAAAACCGATAGATGCTGATAGACTGCTGAAAAAGACCCTGACTGAGAGTGAAGGCAAAACCCGCCAGAAACCGATCCTCAGGATTTTCCTGGCTGCAGCCCTTATCCTTACGCTGTCCGCAGCCTGGCGCTGGACCCCATTAAACCAGTGGCTGGAGCCCGAGAAACTGGCCGAGTTCACCGCTCCCCTGAGGGAGAGCGGTTTCGGTCCGCTATATCTGATGGCTGCATTCATTCTTGGTGGACTGCTGATGGTCCCGGTAACCGCCATGATTCTGGCCACAGCTCTGATCTATGCCTCCTGGACCGGCTTTTTCTACTCCCTTGCAGGGGCTCTCATCTCGGCCGCCGTGACCTATGCCGTCGGCGCTATCCTGTGGAAGAGCACTGTTCAGAAAATTGCAGGCAAACGACTCGAGACGATAAACAGATATATGCAAAAGCAGGGAACCTTGGTCATTGCCATACTGCGGGTAGTCCCAGTGGCCCCCTTTACTGTCATAAACATGGTCGCCGGTTCATCCAAAATCGGTTTCCGAAGCTACTCCATCGGAACCGTCCTCGGCATGGCACCGGGGATCCTTGCCATCAATGTGTTTGCTGACCAGCTGAAAAAATTGGTATCGGATCCGAATATCTACAGTATCCTTATTGCCGCGGGAGTTATCATCCTGATTGTGCTTATGATCATACTGACCAGACATCTTGCCGAAAAAATAAAAAATAATAGAGAGACGGATCAAGAAACCATTTCTGATCTGCAGGCCCGGTGATTTCGGGAACCGAGCCCCTTTTTCCCTCCAGATATAACAAGGATATTCATAATGAATGGAAAAATTCTCTTCGTTTTTCTTATAGCGGCCACCTCCTTCCCTGTTTCCGGGTTATCAGCCTCAATGGAAGAGCGAATCAGGGGAAGCAGAGAAGTTGTCAATCAATTTGCCAGTGAACTCAAAAGCCATCTCAAATCCGCCCTGAAGGAAGGCGGAGCCTCCCGGGCCATAAGGGTCTGCAGCGAAATCGCTCCGGCAACCTCCGCCCGTTTTTCCCACAGAACCGGCTGGAGAGTAGGCCGTACCTCCCTGAAATTCCGGAATCCGGACAATATTCCGAGGAAGTGGGAAAAAAAGGTGCTGCAGCGATTCCATGAACAGCGCCGGCAGGAAATACCTGCTGAGCAGATGCAGTTTTATGAAGTCGTAGATGTGGCGGGGAAAAAATATTTTCGCTACATGAAGGCCATTGAGACCAGGGAAATATGTCTCACCTGTCACGGGTCTCAGCTGTCACAGGAAATCAGGAAGGTCCTCAACCAGATCTATCCCCAGGACCGGGCCCGCGGCTTTGCCGTCGGTGACATCCGGGGCGCGTTTTCCATCGTTCAGCCCATGGTTGTCCCGATGAAGAAATAGCTGTTGTTCAGACTCCGTTCACTCCTATGGAGAACATGGATTCCAGGTCATGACGGGAATAGGCCTTGAAGGCCAGCATTGTCTCGGTCTTCAAAAGGCTGTCGATTTTAAGCAGCCTCTTGGTGACCAGATCGGCCAAATCCTCGTTTGAGTTCACCCTGGCAATGGCCACGAGATCATAACTGCCGCTGACGGAATAAACCTCGGATATACCCTCCATCTCGGCGAGTTTCTGCGCGGTTTCGTTAATCCTGGTGCGTTCTACCTGAAAAAGAATAATTGAAGTAACCATTCTATTCTCCCTGTTGGTTTTCTCTTGTGGTTATTGCTGCCCCCCCTCAATCGATGGCTTCATCGCCCGCCCCCTCTCTTTTTTCTGTGATAGCAGGCGAAGCCGTCAACAATAGGTGGCTCAGGAAATATTTCGAATAAATGTCAATGACATAGTCCACCGGAGAGGCAAACGGAAGGGACAGAACCATCCCGGAAAGGATGGACAATTTAGTGTATGCGTATTATAAGTAAAAGTTTTAGCTATTACCATATCAAAGAAAGA
>JBEPXR010000149.1:0-6695 GCA_041641775.1 Desulfobia sp.
AATGAAGATAACGCTCAGCCCTGTAGTTGGCGCTCTCAGGAAAACAGATCTTACAACCCTGATCAGCTTATCCCTGCTGATCCTCACCTTTGCTACCCTGACTGGCTGCGCTGCCACCAGCCGGGAATCAGCCGATCAACCCTCAGCGGATATTCTCTCAAGCCGGGCCATGCAAGCCTACAATCACGGCAAGTATGACACAGCCTTGAAACTTTTTAAAGAAATACAGAACCGTTTCCCCTTCAGTCAGTACAGCCGCAAGGCCAAATTAAGGGAGGCCGACTGCCATTATTATGAGGCCCATTACGGCCAGGCCATCTCAACCTACCAGGAATTTGCCCAGGATCATCCCAGCCACGAAGCTATGCCTTACGTCCTGTTTCAGATCGGCATGTCTTACGCCAGACAGATTGCTACCATCGACAGAGATCCTCGGGCCGCAGAACTGGCCGAGGATGCCTTCAACAATCTGATCACCAGATATCCGGACTCTCCTTATACCACTGAAGCTGAAAAACAGATAAAGAGGGCCAGAAATTTCCTGGCTTTCCATGAACTTTACGTGGCCGATTACTACCTCAAAGTCGGCAAATATGAACAGGCCGAGTCCCGCCTTGAATACCTGACCAGCCACTATCCAGAAACGCAACCGGCAGCAAGGGCCGAGAAAGTTCTTGCGGATCTGGAGGACGGCAATCCTCCGAAGGGCAGCTGGCTGGACTGGATCCCGCGGATCGGTCTGCCCGACTCCTCCATCTTTGACGGGTTATCCCCGGGAATGTAAAGACCGACACTTCCTGTCGTAGCGCTCCTGCTCACTGTATATACAACCGCAGTACGGCTGGCGGTACAAATCCATTTCAAGAGACATATCGATTCCCTCCTGCCAGCCCGCCCGAAAATCCTCGTAGTAAAAAGGAACTTTATACCTGGCAGCCAGATCGTCACCCACTTCCCTGATCAGTTCATGATTCTGGTATTTACTGTAAAGCAGGGTGGAACTGAAGGCCTCAGCACCTCGGGACGCGGCATATTCTGCCGTCCGAGAGAGACGCATTTCATAGCACAGCGAGCACCTCTCCTCTTCCCGGTAGACAACTTTGCGCAGATATTCCTTGAGGCCGTAAACCCTGACGAATTCAGCCTGAAAATTCATCACCCGCCCGAGATCTTCCAGGGCAAGAAGTCTTCTCCTGAATTCCCGAAAGGGATGGATGTTGGGGTTGAAGAAAAAACCGAGGGGCTCTATACCCGCCTGTCTCATTTTCTTCAGAGGATAGGCGGTACAGGGTCCACAACAGACATGGAGAATAACATTCATACCAATAAAAAAATATGTGCCGGATTGTCCAGGTTTCCGGGCAATTACGGACTAGATGAATGGAACCATTCAGGGCTTGATCTGATTAACGGGATATATCGCCGTTATGTGCTCTTTTTTGAGACAGAGGTAGGCCGTCCTATCAATACACTTTTCCGAATCAATATTATAAATCGCGCTGTCGGTGACAGCGAGGTACTGATTGACTGAAGACTCCATAAAGTCTGTTACCCTTTCGTCAGCAAACATATACACCGAACCGACTATTTTCAACTTTTCCGTCAGAATAACGGCCTCTACCGACTCCTTGCCAACTCGTATTGCCATAATAAGTATTCCTTTGGGAGATTGTGAGTAATAAAAATCTTCCTTCTCAAAAGAAGGCTATATTATTACCATTTCTCTATATAAATAATATCTATTTTTGTGGACAGCAATTTTTTAATATGGCAATAGTAACTATTATTATTTAAATCTTGTAATAATAACGCAAAAGGAGAAAAAAATGAGCACACTCGTAGCCAGAAAAGCCCCAGACTTTACCGCAACTGCCGTTATGGCTGATAACACCTTCAAAGAGGACTTTACTTTATCCTCCTATCAAGGAAAGTATGTTATCCTGTTCTTCTACCCCCTTGACTTCACTTTTGTCTGCCCTTCGGAAATCATCGCCTTCCAGAAGGCCCTGGATCAATTCCAATCCAGAAACTGTGAAGTCATAGGGGTATCGGTTGACTCCCATTTCACGCATTTTGCCTGGAAAAATAAGCCCATAGAGGAAGGGGGGATCGGCGAAATAGGGTATCCGCTGGTAGCTGATCTCAATAAAGAGATTTCCCGGGAGTATGGGATATTGCTTCCTGAGGGCATGGCCCTGCGCGGCCTCTTTCTTATTGACAGGGAAGGTGTTGTCCGACACGCCCTGGTAAACGATCTGCCCCTGGGCAGAAATGTATCAGAGGCCCTCAGAATAATCGACGCACTGCAGTTTCATGAAAAACACGGTGACGTCTGTCCGGCCAACTGGCGGGAAGGAGAAGACGCCATGACCCCCACCGCCACCGGAGTAGCTGATTACCTGTCCAAACACTCCTCCTGATCCGGCTCGTTCCGGGGAGGCGCCTCTCCCACCTATAACTGGCGCCTCCCCTTCCATTTCCACCTCCCTTTCCTTTGCCTTGGGCCCTCATCCTCCTGATAAAACAGCTTTGCTTATCGTACTGATAGGGGACTTGTCATCGGTTCCTGTACTATGTATAACCCACTTCAGATTTTCATGATTTTTTCGGACTGGTCAGGAAATTTGTAAGCACAGGTGATAAAAATATCGGCCGGACTCTATAAGATTGGGAATTGCGTTTAATCGGTAAGCTTACTTCTTGCTTTTCCTGGCTATCAACACAGCCGCGGACATAGGGGAAACCGTTTTCTTCCTTGACCTCGCCACTTTGGCTTCATTTTCTTCCTGGAAATCTCCCGGGGAAGATTTCTTAGTGTCAATAAGATAATGCCAGTCTCTCTTTTTTCCCGGGACAGGGAAACGGAAGGTAAGAGAAGACTGACCACAGTTCAGCATCACAAAGAAATTATCGTCTTCCCCCCCGAGGGCTCTTCGTCCGTCCAGGAAAAAGGCCAGTGCTCTGTTTTCATCCGACCAGTCCATTTCACCGGGACGGTTCACCTGCCATTTGATCTCCTCGATTCCTCCCCTGCCCTCCGGAGAAAAAAAATCGGTGCGCCGAAAAACAGGATGGCGGTGCCGCAGCTGAATGAGCAGTCGGAAAAACCGCAGTAACCCCCTGTTGGTCTCAGCCAGGGACCAGTCTATCCAGCTTATTTCGTTATCCTGACAGTAGGCGTTATTGTTACCGTATTGTGTCCTGGCAAACTCATCACCCGCCACAAACATTGGAGTCCCCTGGGACAGAAAAAGAATAACCGCAGCAGTCTTCAATCTTCTCAGCCTCAGACTCATTATCTCCCGATCATCGGTCTTCCCTTCCACTCCGCTGTTCCAGCTTATGTTGTGATCAGTCCCATCACGATTATCCTCCCCATTGCGCAAATTATGTTTGTGATTGTAACTCATCAAATCATATAAAGTGAATCCGTCATGACTGGTCAAAAAGTTGATGCTGTTATATGGTTTCCTCCCACTTTTCTGATAGAGATCGGAACTGCCGGCTATACGTGTGGCAAGGCCTGGAACGTTTCCGGGATAGCCACACAGGAAGGCTCTTACATCATCACGGTATTTGCCGTTCCATTCGGCCCATCTCGCCGAAGAAGAAAAACCGCCCACCTGATATAAGCCCGTGGCATCCCAGGCTTCGGCAATAATTTTTGTCCCGGCTAATACCGGGTCTTCGGCGATGTGTTCCACCACCGGTGGATTATTCAGCACCTCGCCATTCTTGTCCCTTGCAAACACCGAAGCCAGATCAAACCGGAAACCGTCGACATGCATTTCGGCTACCCAGTATCTGAGGCAATCCATTATAAGGTTACGAAGAACCGGGTGATTGCAGTTCAACGTATTGCCGCAGCCGCTGAAATTGAGATACTCATTGTCAGGCCCCAATAGATAATAGATGGTATTATCTATACCCCTGAAACTGGAGACGGGTCCGTCTGATCCGCCTTCAGCGCTGTGATTGAAAACGATATCGAGAATAACTTCGATCCCCGCCTTATGGAGAGCCTTGACCATTTCCTTGAACTCTCTGACTTGGTTACCGTTTTTGCCGTCAACGGCATAGGAGGCTTTGGGAGCGAAAAAGGCAAGAGGGCTGTAACCCCAGAAATTTTTCAGCTTTTCCCCGGTTACCGGGTCTTTTCTGATATTCTCATTCTCATTAAATTCCGTAACTGGTAGAAGCTCCACGGCATTGATGCCCAGCTCCTTGAGATAGGGTATTTTCTCCACAATACCATGATAGGTCCCAGGATGACTCACCTCTGAGCTAGGGTGGCGGGTAAATCCCCGGACATGCAGTTCGTAGATAACCGTGTCGTGAAGCGGAATGCCCAAGGGACGGTCGCCTTCCCAGTCAAAATCATTCTCTATGATGCAGGATCTTCGGGTATACTGCTTCTCGGCATCTTTTCTGCCTCGTCTTTCGTAGACCTCGCCCCAGTTGCTGCCGCCGGTCAATGCCTTGGCATAAGGATCCAGAAGGATCCATCTGGGAGAGAAAAAATGCCCCGACCTCTCCGGATCATACGGTCCGTCCATGCGAAATCCGTAACGTATATTCTTGTCCAGACCGCTGATCAGGATGTGCCAGACATCCCCGGTCCGATTGACGGCAGGATCCAGTTCAATTTCGATCCACTTCTCTTCAACGCCAGTTTCAAAAAGAAGCAGTGACACTTTTTCGGCATTTCTGGAAAACACCGCAAAATTAATCCCCTCTTCAAGTATTGTTGAGCCCAGGGTAATAGGATGGCCGGGCCCTAATTTCAATGTACTTTTCGGCAAGCTGCTCCACCTTTTAATTAATAATAATTATTACCATATTTACATTTCACATCCAAATGGTTACCATATTAAAAATACTGATCCTAAAAATGTATAGACGAACAAAGTTAATTTATTATTAGCTCTCACTTTAGTGAAATTCACAACTGAAAGCAAAAACCTTTGCGGGAGGATACCTTATGAAATTGTTTACTGAACTGGGGATCGAGACCAGAGAAAGCACACCTGTTATTGACTGGGACCTCCAACCTGCCGAAACTTTTGGAATCTTTGAATCGTGGGGAGGAAAGGACAGGATAAAGAGCCTTAAAGAACGCCACTACTATTTCTTTATCGACGACTGGTCACAACCGGCCTCCCTCCTGCTAATGGAAAGAGGTATCAAACATGCCAGGATTCTGGCCAGGATATTGGCACCCCAGGAAATGATAGACAGCGCCGTGGCCTCCCAGGGTAAAGCCATAAGTCTGAACCGAAGCTATGCCATAGACGACAGATTGAAGAGTTGGCTCAAGAGGAATATAATAGACCAGGGCGACACTTCAAAAGTCATCCCGGTCCGCCAGGAGTCCTCCCAGGAATCACTGGAGACTGACCTCCCCGACTGGGAAGCAGCAACTTTACCCCGAGAAAAGGTGCATCTCGCCAGTTGCGCCGGCAAAATTAGCGAGGAACGAGCCGGCAGAATTGTGAGAGAGAAAAATTTTTTCGACTCCCATCGCAATCCTAACGGGAATTTCAGCAATTATCTGATCGACAATGATGATGGTTTGACTGTGACGGATGCCACTACCGGGATCATGTGGCAAAGGCATGGATGTGACATTACCAGCATCCGTAAGGTAAAAGACTATGCCGGAAGGATGAACCGCGAAGGTCTGGCCGGTTTTCAAGACTGGCGTCTGCCAGGCCTGGAAGAGGCTTTGTCGTTGATGGAGCCGCTGAAGAGCAGTAAAGACCTGCATCTGCATCCCTGTTTCTCGGTTGAACAGCCTTTTATTTTTCTGGCGGAAACCCGCGCACCTGGAGGCTACTGGTTCTGTGATTATCGAGAAGGCTCAATCTACTGGGCTTCAGGAACGAACCCCGGCGGATTCGGTCGCCTCTGCAGATCGATCTGATAAAAATTCAGCCCGGCAGGATGAAAGGTTCCGTCAGGAAGGACACTTTGGATTAGTTCATTGGCATTTCCAAGGGGCTACGGAACCTTTCCGCACTTTCTCGAAGGACTTCTTCGATTCTTTTCGTTTCCCTGAATCTTCTTTCAGTGTCCCCAGTCCTTCTGCAATTCCCCAGGTTGAAGGTGTAATCAAAAGCAGACCCCGGAGTGCCTGACCGGGATCTTATTTAATTTTTTCTCCGGTAACGATATCAACTATTCCATCATCTTCATCCGAATCCCTTACCTTGCGTGATTCTGTACTTTTCCGGGAGCTTGAAGAAACCGGGAAGTCGGAGAGCAGGTCAAACGGGTCATGTTCGTGCCCTTCTGTTGCCATTTCCCTGCTCTCTTCTGTTTCCTGTCCTGCCGGATCAGCGCCCAGGAGATCCTGATCGGACTCCAGGGATTCGAGGTCCATATTCATGGAAAAAGCGCTCAGGGCATCACTTACCTTTTCAAGACGTGAAGCCAGTCTGGCATCTATGGGCGTCAATACTCCCCTCGCCATGGTCACTATCTCCACACACTCAAAGAGATCCTCCATCTTGCGAAGATCGTATGTTGTTGATTCTTTTTTATTTTCCGACATGAAATCGCCGTATCAATAGCAACCCGCAATGAAGAAGAATCCCTGCGCTACCACTGCGTAAAATCTGGATTTAGACCCCGAGTCGGTTCGCCATTTACAAACGGCAACCAGACTGATTTACAGTTTATGCAATTTCATTAAA